>CAYWFK010000059.1:0-17699 GCA_964457375.1 uncultured Anaerolineales bacterium | reverse complement strand
TCAATATAACATCGATATATTCCCGAATGTCAATTTCGTCATCATATGAAATTGTTGTCATCAAATCTCTCCCAAAATGTTAGCTTTATGCTATTTTGCTCCAAATTATTTTAGACAGTATAGCCTTTTCTTCTTATTATGTATAGAAAACAATCTGTCAATAAGCGCCTTCACAACGCAACACTACAATTGCTGTTTTTAATAAAATCAATATATCCAGAAATATCGAATAATGTTGAACATAGTAAATATCATCTTCTGTATGAAAGTGCATCGGTTTATCCCTCTGGCCATTCACTTGCCACCACCCGGTAATGCCTTGTGGAACAGCAAACCGGCTGCGCTGCCAAGTCTCATATTTCTCAACGAGCCAGGGCAGCTCCGGTCTTGGTCCCACCAGGCTCATATCCCCGATCAACACGTTGAACAATTGTGGCAGTTCATCGATGCTTGTCCGGCGAATGAAGCGGCCCACACGGGTAATACGAGGGTCATCCTTGACTTTATGAATCAACCTGCCTTCATCATCATGTTCGTTGATCTTTTCCTGTATTTTATCTGCATCCACTACCATCGACCGAAACTTCAACAGGGTAAACAATTTTCCGTTTTCACCAACGCGCTTTTGCTTGAATAAAATCGGCCCCGGGGAATCAAGTTTAATCGCAATGGCTGCTATCAACATAACCGGGGAAAAACAAATCAAAAAAATTGTCCCGAAAATCAAATCAAACAAACGTTTCAACAACCGTTGGTATTCAGTTAGGGCTGGGGCTCTCAAATCAAGCAAAGGTAAACCGGCAAACTCACCGATTGTCGCTTTGTACAAAGACAAATTGAAATAATCCGGTATCACCCACACCCTAACAGGTAAGTCATGCAATTCAGCCACAAGCTCGTTGACCTGATTGAAAGCCCAGCGCGGCAAGGCAATTACCACATCGGTAATTCGATACTTTCCGATAACTTCGCGCGCATCTTCCAGTCTCCCGAGTATTTGGGAAACCATGTCCGGTTTATCAGGGTTATCATCCAGAAAGCCTGCAAACGAGATTGGGATATCTTTGTAACCAACGATCTGGTCACGCACTTCAACCCCCACCAACCCCGCACCAATCACTAATGCTTTTCGTTCCGGAACAAAGCCTGTATTTTTCAGCCTGAAAATCGCTCTGGCAATCAAACGCCATGAAAGCAAACCCAATGTTGCAATAAGAGCATAGGTGATGAAAAACAATCGTGAAACTTCCCGGTACGAAAGATACAATATCCCTGCTTCAGAGACACAAGCAATGGCTGACGAAAAAACCACACTGGAGATTTCATCAACCAGTCTTATTCTCTTTCTCCCATCGTACACTGCAAAAGCCAGTAAAATCGATATCCAAACAACGATAAAGACCGGATAAATAATCCAAGGCAACCTCGTGTCATACAGATATTCTGCAAACGGAAGCGAATTCAGCTTCGGACGGAGAATCCTCGCTAAATTCATCGAACCGCCAATAATCCCGGCATCCAAAAATATCGAGAATATCGCATAGTTCACTGAAAAACGACGTATCATACCAGTATATACATCCTTTACTCCCTAGTTAGGGTGTAATTATACGCTATAATCCAAATATATCACAATCACGAATGTTTCACCTTCTCTTATTACTATATAACAACAAACCGGCATTTGTAACATATGCCGGTCAACTATTAAAGAATATTCCATTTTCTTGAATACAATTCAACCAAAAGGCAGGTTCAACTCTTTTCCATCATATATACAATTCGAACGAATGAAAAAACCTCAGCCAAATTTAGCTGAGGTTTTTTATCCCAATCAGTTCATCTTAGAACCGACACTCCGCATTGTAAAATGTAATAAAGGAAAGCAGCGTTCCGCCAGTCATTTTCACAACGCAAAGTTACACGCGTTATCACAAAATATTTGGAAAATAACCGAACCATTTGCTGACACGAATATCCACGACAACCCCAAAAGACCTATCGTTTACCGACCTATACCGCTACTTCCTTTCTCTTTTTCCATTCTCCCCAGATTCAAAACACCTGCAGCAGCAATTCCCCACAAAGCCCATACCAAAGGCGCTGGTTTCACCATTCCCCAGGTAACAGCATCCATGGTGCCATGGGTTACCAAGGCTGCCTGGCTGGCAAGCAGCCCGGCACCTAGTGCCGTCTGAAAACCATTCCCGGAGGCTTTCCCCAAACGGAACAACCGCCATGCGTTTCCGATTGCGCCAAGCAAAATCGATAACCACGCAATCAAACCCGGCAAACCCAAATCCACTGCAACCTGCAAAAATAGGTTATGCGCATGCTCGACCGTACCCGGTAAGGCCGAGTAATACGGGTAAAGCAAATCAGCCACTTTGCCAAACGTTCCCATTCCGATACCGGTAAACGGAAAATCACGGATCATGGCAAGCGCACGTGACCAAATCTCGATCCTCCCATCCAGTCCATTAAGAGTCTGATTCGCTGACACAAAATCAAGCATCCGTCCAACTCCGGCTTGATAGATCACAACTCCCATGAATATTGCCCCAAGCGGGATGATAATCCAACCCAAACGCCAGCGCAGGCAAACCAGCACCCCCAAAGCAGCCGCCAAAGCGATCATTGCACCGCGTGATTGTGTTAACAACAAAGCCCCAAGAGACCCTGCTGCCATAATTCCCGCAAGAAGTTTAATCACCCAATGAATTCTTTTGGGAGAAAAGAACAACAAAGCAAACGCAACAGGAACAATCAACACCAATGTTCCCGCAAGCACATTCGGATGAATTGTATCGGTGACCAGCAATCCGAACTTGTCATACAATGCAGGGGGAAGAAACGGAAGTTTATGGGTAACCCATTTCACGCTAACCAGTGCAAATCCCAGCAATCCTGTTCCCCCGGCAATCAGGCTTGTCACGACCAGTTTCAAGCGTTTTTCACTTTGAGCCCAATTGACAATCGCATAATAGAACAGTATTCCAAGTATCAGGCGTAACAATTGAGGTTTCGTTTCTTCAGGGAAAGCAGTAGCCCATAAAGAAAGCGGAATAGTCATCAAAAGTACCAATACGCCAAAATCAGAAAGTGTACGACGGGTCAATCTTCCGGTAAGCAAGACGCGGGCAATCCAAAACACACCAAGAATCACCGCACCCGCGCCAAGAGTGCGTACACTTGCCATACTTAACAGCACGACAAACCCCGCAATCCAGATTTCCATTGCAAGGATATTCTCTGTAATTTTCCGTTTCTTATCAGGCTTCTGCATAAGCAATTAATGAGAATGTGTTGACTGCCGGTAATGTATCAAATCAGCAGCATGAATCAATAATATTCGAATGCATACCCGCGCAATCCAACTCTGTCAACGAATAAACCGACACCTTTTCCCGAAGTCGCCAGGCCGCCGGCAGTCTTTCCAACCATGACACAGCACTTTCATTGTTGATATACGTTCCAATTCTCCGTACAAAACAGAAAAACCAGCTGGTTGGCAGCTGGTGTGGTATTGTACTTAATCTTCCTCATCCGGCAAGATCAACCACCGCATCGCAGGAAGTACGCTGGTGCTGCCCAGGCTATTCAACTCAAGAATCGTTGTCATCGAAACAGCGAACTTTTGGGCAACACTTTTTACAGTTGTCTCTTTTTCAAGGAAAATCGCTTTAAGAGGAACAGCAGAAGACGAGGTTTTTTCACCGGTATGGATAACCAGAATATCCCCTGCCCATACCGAGCGTTTTTGTAACTTGCGGTTGATTTTTTTTATTACTTCTTCAGTCGTATGATATTTTCGGGCAATTACCGGCAAGCTTTCTCCCTGAGACACCTTGTGCAAAACATATTGGCCCTGAAATCCAAAAGGCGTTTCCAATGCCGGGCCCTGTGTCAGGGTAACAGGCACAAGGGTTGATGTTTCATTCACAGGAGTCAACGTAATCGTCGCAGTTTGTGTTTTCGTGGCAACAGTAATTTTTGTCGGCACGGGTGTAGCCGATGCAGGCAATGTCAACGAAAGCTGCAATGCAACCAGTCCGCCGCGGATACTCGTCCCATCCGGGCTGGGGATAAATGGTGTATATATATTCCGATTACTCAAAGAGGACCAATCATCCTGTTCCAAATTCCAGGCTTGCCTGACCCAGCTGTTCGTCAACGCCAGAAATAACGCCCCGACAATAATCAGGATACTCAACACCCATCGGACAAGGTTTCTTTGAGCGCTTTGTTTTCGGTAATTCCGGGCACGAATACGCCGCGGCAATTCCTTCATTGGCCCTTTTTTATAAACCTGACAATTCCGATACTGCTGGGTAAAACACACATTATTCTGGTGCGCAAGACCAATCGGGGATTGGTTGGTTACCCGAAAGCAAACATGCGCAATATTAGGAAAAATATAATGAGTTTCCCTGTCGGAATACAGGCCCAAATAAGGACAAATGTTGTTTTCCGTACCAATTACATTAATGTCATTCGAATCGTTTTCCATTTACTCCCGTAATATGAAAACTATAAAATAGGGAGGTTATTTCGTTTTGTAAACCCTTCTCTTTGTCGTTCGTTTTTTCCCTTTTTTCGTTTTCTTGCCTTTCCCATAAAATTCATGATAATAATAATAACCGTTGGAATAGTAATATGCCGAATAACGCGAACTACGAACCTCGACATCGTTCAGGACGACACCCAGAATGTTCGCACCCACCCGCCGTAATTGTTCGACAGTATGCCGGGCAACTGCAATTTTCGTGAAACCGGGTTTGACAACCAGCAAGACACCATCGACATACCTGCTCAGAACCGCAGCATCGGTTACAGCAAATACCGGAGGGGTATCCAGCAAAACGATTTCGGATTTTACAAGAAGTTTGTTGATGATTTTATCCATTTTCCCCGAACCCAGCAATTCTGCCGGGTTTGGGGGTAAACTTCCGGAAGTAACCACCGCCAAACCTTTGGTCAGGTTTTGCAGCACGCTTTGAACATCGATCTCCGGATGCACAAACAGGGAGGTCAACCCTTTGTTGTTGGAAAGTTTCATCACCTGGTGAACTTTCGGTTTACGCAAATCAGCGTCGACAAGCGTAACCCGTTTTCCGCCTTGGGCAAGCACCATTGCCAAATTCGTAACAACGGTTGTTTTCCCATCACGGGGTGTAGCACTGGTAACCAGCATCTTCCGTATCGGGGTATCGACACTGGCAAATTGAATATTGGTACGCAGAGAACGAAACGCCTCGGAAATAGGCGAGCGCGGTTCTGATGCCGTAATCATTCCGTCCATTCTTGGCATCCGCATGATGATACCCAAGATAGGCAGCCGCAAATTTTTCTCAACATCGATCGGCCCCTTGACTGTGTCATCCATTGCTTCGAGGAGAAGCACAATCCCGACAGCCAGGAACAAACCGATGATACTTGCCAAAAGTGTGTTTTGCATGATTTTCGGTTTGATAGGTACCACCGGCAGGCTTGCTGCCTCCGCAAACACAACATTGGAAGTGCTTTCAGTTTCCGACAAACGAACCTGTTCAAATGTTTTCAACAGCGTTGCATACAACTGTCTGTTTTGGGCAAGAGATGTTTCCAAGCGGCTTCTTTCAGCCTGATCTTCCTTCGAATCGCTCAGAGATTGCATCGCCAGGCTGTCTTTCTCAATCGCCTTTCCCAAATCATCAAGCTGTTTCGATAAGTTTTCTTTCAAATCAGCGTATCTGGAAGTTTGATATTCTTCGTTTTGTTTCGAAAACACAACGACAATCGCATTAGCAATATCCGCAGCAGTCCGCGGGTTCGTATGCTCCACTTTGATTTCGATCAGCTGAGTATCCTCAATGGGCATAACCGAGACCATCCTTTTAAGCCGTCCCGGGCTGATGTTCAAATGCAAAGTATCGATGACACCGTTCAAAACCGGCTGCTTGACAATCATTTGTGCGTAAGTCTGAACCAACCTTTGGCTTGTCAGAATCGAAACATATTCACTGCTTGATGTAGATGGTGCCTGGTTGACCAGCATTGTTGCAGACGCCTGATATACCGGCGTCATATTGCTGCTGACCAGAAAAACAATAACGCCTGCCAGCACCGTTACCAATATAAACAACCATGCCCAATGCTTTACCAAAGCAAAATAATACCGAAAGTCCGAAGCAAGTGATTGGGATTCTTCTGTAATCGTATTATTCATCAAGCCTTCCTTATAACGTAAGTAACTTATTCGATTCTATCAATAAATCATCATTCTGACAGCGCTTGTTTGACTGCATCGATAACCCACCCTGTCATTTCATCCGTCATTCCCGGATAAAGCGGCAAAGTTACCTCTCTGGAAGCAATCGCTTCCGTCTTAGGCAAACGCACGGTTGAATCAATCATTTTGTAATATTGGAACTGGTGTATTGGAGGATAATGGATACTGGTTTGAATACCCGCATTCCTCATACTGTCGATGAATCGTTTTCGATTCGCTCCACTTGGTAAAAGAATGGGAAAGAGATGATGAGCTGATTCACCGCTATGATTGTCAAATGGCATTTCAAGGCTGGTATCAGCCAAACCATTCCGATACAAACGCACAATCTCACTGCGGCGCCGGTTGCTATCATCCAGCTTCGCTAATTGCTCAATTCCCAAAGCCGAGCGAATTTCATCCAGACGATAATTATATCCTAATGCAACCACATCATACGTATAAGCATGCCCTTTGTGCCTGTCCCAGGTCAGGCTGGTCATACCATGGGAACGCAGCAAGCGCGCTTTCGCTGCCAGATCATCCCTGTCTGTAACCAGCATTCCCCCCTCGCCGGTCGCAAGGTTTTTGTTAGCGAAAAAACTAAAACTGGCAACATCTCCCAGAGTACCCAGCATCTTTCCATTCAGGCTGGCTCCCGGAGCGTGGGCAGCGTCTTCGATAATGTTCAAGTTGAATTCAGTGGCAATTTGCCGAATCTCGTCCATCGCACACGCATATCCCCCGTAATGCATCACCATTATCGCTTTGGTTTTATCTGTGATGCAGCTGCGGATTGACTTTGGGTCGATATTCAAATCTTCTGTTCCACGTATATCGGCAAAGCGAACACTTGCTCCTGTGTAAAGAACTGCATTGGCTGTTGCGACAAAGGTCAAAGACGGCAAAATCACTTCATCCCCGGCACCGATACCCAGCGAAAGACAAGCCAGATGCAATCCAACCGTCCCGTTCGAAACCGCCAAAGCATGTTTCACGCCCAGATATGCGGCGAACTTTTCTTCGAACTCCATGGTTATCTGGCCCATACTCAGCCACCGGCTTTCGAGGACTTTCCGGACAGCCAAAGCTTCTTCCTTGCCATAATTCAAATCTGCCAGCGTTACCCGCCATTCCATCTTTGCTCAATCCTCTCCCAATATCATCGGGCGTATTCTTTCGAAATCATTGATTGCCTGCAAATAGTCATCAGGGCGTCCTAAATCCTGCCAATAACCATCGAACGGATATCCGATGACTTTTTCACCGGAGCGAATCAATTTCAACACAAGGTCAGGAAAATCCAGATATTCTCCTTGCGGAATATACCGCAAGATTTGTGCCTCGAACACATAAATTCCCATGCTAACATTGAAATCATAAACGGGTTTTTCGATATAATCCCGAACACGATTGCTATCATCCAGCTTCAACACACCCAAATCTATCTTGACTTTGCGGGTATGCATCGCTATGGTAGCAATCGCCTGATTTTCGTGATGAAAATCAATCAGACTTTGCAAATTCAGTGTCGTCAACACATCTCCATTCGAAACGATGAACGTCTCTTCGATGCCATCGATAAGAGATAATGGTCCTGCTGTGCCCAGCGGTTTGCCTTCGAAGCTATACCGAATATCCATACCCAAGCGTTCACCGCTCTTGAAGTAAGCACGCAATAATTCCTTTAAATAACCGACAGCGAGGATCGCCTCGGTAACCCCTGACCGCTTCATTTGTCGCAACAGAATTTCCAAAATCGGCATATCATCAATCGGCATCAACGGTTTTGGGAATATTGTCGTATACGGAGCCAGACGGGTACCTTTACCGCCTGCCAAAATAACAGCTTTCATTGACACTTCCTTTAAAAATTAATTATTACACCTGATAACGATCGGGGCGATAGTCTCCCAAATGCCGGGCAATCCATTCTATCGTTTTTTGTAGGCCCTCCTTCAACGATACTTTCGGGCTCCACCCCAGCATTGACTTGGCAAGATTATTGTTCGAAAGCAGCTGCATCACTTCGCTTTTTTCCGGGCGCAAACGTGCCGGATCCACTTGTATCTCGATGGGTTTCCCAAGAATGTTCAAGATTGTTTCTGCCAAATCGCCTATGCTGACGTCTTTGCCCGTGCCCAAATTGATTGTTTCCCCGATGACGCCTGACGCTTCCCCCACTTTGATAAACCCGTCCACGGTATCACTGACATACGTCAAATCTCTTCTGGCATCAAGGTTTCCCAGACGGATGACATCACCGGTAAGTGCCTGCGAGATAATCGCAGGAATAACCGCTCTGGCTGATTGCCGCGGTCCATAGGTGTTGAACGGGCGCAGGGTAACTACCGGCAATTCATAAGAACGGTAAAAGCTCTCGGCGATTTTGTCCGCACTGATTTTGCTTGCGGAATAAGGTGACTGTCCCTGCAAAGGATGAGACTCGTCGATTGGAATTCTCAAGGCCGTACCGTAAACTTCGCTGGTCGAGGTATGAACAATCCGCCCGACTCCTGCTTCTCTGGCAGCCAGCAGAATGTTCATCGTACCCAGCACATTCGTCTCGATGACTTCCACCGGATGGATATACGAATACGGAATCGCAATCAGCGCCCCCAGATGGAAAATACAGTCGATCTCTTTCACGGCTGCTGAAACCGCAGGCAGATCCCGCAAATCCCCTGCAACAACTTCGACCTTCTCCAGCTTTTCAGGAGGAAGTTGAGAAAGCAGGCCCCAGTCCCCGCGCGAATTGTAACGGACGAAAACACGTACCTTCGCGCCCAAATCAAGCAGTCTTTCCGTCAGGTGACTGCCGATAAATCCTCCGGCGCCGGTAACCAAAACCGGCCTATCTTTCCAAATATTCTTCATGTCGCATCCTGTCAAGTTTGACCATCGGCTGGATTGTTTCCCCGTCCATTGTCACCAGCTTCTTCCTGATATCCTTTATACAAAACAATGCATCGCCTATTTTACCGTTATTTAGGTTATTTTCCAAAATTGCCAGCCACGAATCCACCTGCCCCAACGCAATCCCTGGCCAGCCGGCAAACAACGGTGCCAGATCGGAAAACTTCTCGGCATCGTGCCCGTTCGCACCGATTGCCGATGAAAACCCCTGTAAAATATCAGGCAACACCACCACCTTGATTTTCAGGCGCTTGCAAAGGTCAATCAACTGTTTCCGCCGCACCTGACTGATATTATGAATAGCAAACACCAGCACTCCCACATCATGCTCTTTGACAATGCGTTCCAGATTTTGGCTGTTGCCCAAAATCGGAAGGCCGGCAATCCGCACCCCCTGTTTGAATAAATCATCGTCGATGAAACCGGAGATTTCGAAAGGGGTCGTCCTGCCGATTATTTGCCGAAGGATATAAGCGGCCATTTCTCCTGCCTGTCCGCCGCCGAGAATGACAATCCGCTCTCTGGCAGCCCGGGCAGACTCGGTATTGTGGATGAACTTCATGAAAATGCTGCGCAGCAAACGACTTCGGTATCTCACGACAATATAACCGATAAACGACAATCCCGCAGCAAACAAAATCAACTGCATCGGGACCTGACGTTCGCCGAACACCAGCGCATTGAGTAATAAAGCAATGAAAGTGGCGATCATGGTCGGAAAAACAAGTTCGACCCCGTCACCGCCGCGTGCGCGTGTCCATTCGATACGCTGTACACCAAAGAAACTACCTGTTAGCGAAAAAAGCAGCGTGAACCCAATGGATACCAAAATTGCTCGCTGCCAGCCGATATTCAACGGTGCAACCGAGCGCCAAATCAAGCCGCTTACCGCAACCGCAATAAAGGAAACCAGCGTGTCTATCACGAACCAGTTCAAATACCGCCCGACAAACCGGTAAAATGGCCCCGAAAACAGAAAACTTTCGGGGGGTTTGGCATACCCGATCTTTGGCAGCAACACAAGAAAAGTCCATAAGAGCACATCCATATCGAGCAAGAAGGAATAATTCCGCACATACAACTGGTCGAGCCGCTGTTTGTCCGGAGCAATCACTTTCAGGTAAGTATCCATGATTCCTTCGTTTTGCAGCTGGTGCTCCTCATCCCTGTACAACACGGAAGCCGGGCTGGTAATCCCGGGCCTGACGGAAAGAATCTCCCTGCGCATTTCATCCGTCCAGTTGGCAACAATCTCCGGATCTTCCGGCCTCGGACCGACAAGGCTCATATCCCCGATGAGCACATTCCACAACTGAGGGAGTTCATTAAGTTTCGTGCTTCTCAACCACCGTCCCATCGGTGTAATCCGCGGGTCATCCTTTCCGGTTATTCGAGGGCCTGCGTAACTGGCAGGGTCTTCGTACATCGTCCGAAATTTGAGGATATCGAAATGCTTTCCTCCTTTGCCAATTCTTTTCCCATGGTAAAACACAGGTCCCGGAGAACCCCGTTTAATCGCTATCGCAATTGCCGCAAACAGTGGCGACAGAAACAACAGCCCCATCAGGGAAAAGGCGATATCCGCCATACGTTTAATCAGGAAGCGAAAATGAATTGATGGTTTATCAGGCATGGGCTTTTTCATCTCTTTGTATCATTGCAGTTAATAAAGGAAAGGAATAAAACAATCCAAACGGTTTTGAACCGCATGGAAAATAAACAATAATGGATAGAACCGCAATTAGAGAAAAACGTTAATTTGTCTAAATCAGACAACAGCATCCAAAAACTTTCGTGCCAGTTGTCGATAATCATGTCTGGCAACGACATAGTTTTTGCCCTTTGCCCCCATCCTTCTGCGGACGTCTTTCGGCATTTGTTTCAATTTCAAAGCTGCATCGGCAATCGCTTTCGGGTCATCCGGATGAATGGAAATTCCACATCCACTCTCCGCAACCGGATCATTGCCCGCTTCTACTGCATAAATCACTGGTTTTGCAGCCATCATATAATCCATCAATTTATTCGGACTTACACCGAAACGAAAAAGCGCTTTCGGTTTCAGGCTGATAAACAATCCGTCCATCGCATCAAGCAAGCCGGGGACAGCATCCCGCGGCACCGGTGGCAGAAAGACAAGATTATCCAGCCCAATTTCAGATGCTTTACGGACGAGCATCTCTTTTTGTGCGCCATCCCCAACCAGCACAAAGGAAACATCTTCCCCCCGAACCATCGCGGCAGCCTCGATGAGCGCATCAAGCCCGTTTGCAATCCCGTGAGCACCTGCATACCCGATGATGAATTGATTGTTTGCCTTCAACGAGTTGAGCAAAGCCGCATGTTCATCAGGCATCTCGCTGCCCGCTTTCGCCCAATCTTCGACGGGAATGCCGTTAGGGATATAAACGAATTTCGCATCCGCCAAACCATGTTCCCGCATATGCTCAAGTGCCTTTGGCAAAAGGGAGACAACGTAATCCGCATGCCGGTATGCAAAATTTTCTGCATATTGCAACAACAGGATAAAAGGATGCCGGGGAGACATATTCCCCAACTCAATCAAAGACAACGGCCAAAGATCATGGACTTCGTAAATCGCATTAGCCCGCTTTGATTTCGCCAACAGCCATACCGGGAAGAAATCCAAAGGATACGTCGACGAAGCGATAATCAAATCAAACGATGTATCCCGAAACAGCGTTTTTTGCAAAACAGCAAAGGCTCCCACGAAAGAGAAGATATTCAGCGCCCGCCTGAAACCATTTCCCTGATAACCGGGGGTCTTCAACCAGATATACTGAATACCATCGATGACTTCCCGCCTGACAAAACGTGTCATTTTCGGGTTCTCTGAACGCACATGAGAAAAAGCCGATGCCAGAATAGTAACCGAATGCCCCATCCGCACCCATTCGCGCGCCAGATAATACGGGCGGTACTCCATCCCGTATTTTCGGGAACCGGCATAATGGTTGACAAGAAGGATATTCATTCCGTCGACTTTCCAAAATCACGGGAAACATGAGAAATCACCGAGCGGAACTTGCCGCGCCTGGTTCGTTCAATCCTATCGACCAACTCGAAATCCAGCTTCACCGTGCCCAATCGCTCATCAAATCGTTTGATGATCTCCCTGCGGTCATCGGCATCGAACCCTGGGTCCACAACCAGACGCAGCCGGAACGTATCGATCGTTTCCTGAATGACCTGCCCCTCGCGTACGTGCGCCAGACCGGTAAAAATACCATGGAATCGGACCAGCTCACTGCCGTCCCGTGCGATAACCGTATCTTCCAGCCTGCCGACAAGCTCCCGCAAAACTGGCATCTCTCTGCCGCAAGGGCATTTTTCATCCGAAAGGATTGCAAGATCACCGGTACGGTAACGAATCAACGGCTGCTCGAAGTTCAGCAATCCGGTAAAAACGATTTCACCGGTTTCGCCGTTTTTTACCGGATGGCCGTTTTCATCGATCAATTCGAGTATTCCGACATCGGGGCTGACATGCAAGCGATGGTATTCACACTCCGAAGCAAGCCCGCAGGCTTCGACACCGCTATAAGCATCGAACACTTCACACCGATATGCCTTGCGAATCTCATCCCGCATCTCATCCGTCAATTTTTCGCTGCTTGTCAAAACCGCCTTGGGGCGAATGACATCCAAATGCAACCTGTTGATCATTCTCGCCAGGTAATAATGGCTCGATGCATACCCAACCAAATAATCCGGCCGGTAATGATTCAACGCGTTCACGTATTCCGGAGCGTTTTTCGGGGAAATATGAAACGCTGATAAATACAGCTGACGTTCCGCATGGTTGTAACGCCAAAACGGAGGGTTGTTTTGCTCCTTCCGCTGAATCATCCTGCCGCCAATCATTGCCCGGCTCATCAGCCGGTTCACCCCTGCCCACCGTCTCACCCGTGTTTCATAAGCCGCCGACCAACGCCGGTGCATCTCCGTGCTGAAATAAATCGATAATGGGGTTCCGGTGGTGCCGCTGGTTTTCAGTTCCAGTAATTTATTCAATGGAACTGCATCGGTAACAAACGCACGCGGCTGCTTCCGAATTGTTTCTTTATCTAATAAGGGTAAGCCGGACAATTGATTCAGGTCGAAATCACCGAATTCCTTTCCCCGTTTTTGGAATGCTTCCTTGTAATAAGGCACATGTTCGACTGCATAAGTGAGCAATTCACGCAACGCCTGTGTTTGATACTCCTGCCATTGAGCAGCAGTATAATGCTCCCGTTCAGCAAACTCGTCGACATATTCGTTGAACTTTCCTCCGAAGCGCCGCCACCGCCAATAAACGCCGTAAGCATTCAAACCGACGGTTTGCACCCACTGGGGAGAAATCGCATAAATTGATTCCGGGAAACCTGCCATGTATTGTTACTTTTTCAACCTCTTGATGTAATTCGCCGAGTTGACATCGGGGTTTTCCTGTTCCAAAGACCATCCGCATTTTTCATAAAAGCGTCTGGCAACGGAGTTGTCATATTCGACCCCCAAACGCAAAACACCCACCCCAAGCTCACTGGCTGCCTCTTCGAACCTGCGGACCAATTCCCCGCCAATATTTCGCCCTCTGACTTCCGGGTCTACCGCAATGCTATCCAGCGTTGCCTTGACGGGAAGCTCGGCTGCATCGGCCTGCGCCGCGCCCCGCTTGCGGCGGAAAAGACTACGCAGATACCCAAGCCATTGTTCGTACATATCCGCCTGCAACAACAATTGCGGATGCAAAACAAAAGCCAGGAGAATTTCGGCAGCTGCATACCGAAAGATACGATGCGAAGACCCGCCAATCGAGCCGGTTACGAAACCGGCAACCCGGTTCTCAGCCTCCGCAACGAAACAAAGCTTCGGGTTTTTCGCCAAATACCAATCGTACATTTTTCGCAGAAAGGGTTTCCCCAGCCTGGTAGACCTTGATGCTTCAAATCCGCGGCAATGAATTCGCACCACATCATCGATATCTTCTTCCTTCATCGCCCGGATTACCAATGTATCTTGCTGTTCCCGCACAAAACCCTCTCCAATGATTACGGGGCTGTCTTTTCCAATTCAGCCGCTTTGTTTTTCGCTACTTCCCAATGCGACAACCGGTAATACCGGATTGCCTGTTGAATATCCCCCGTTTCTTCTGCCAGCATTCCCGCATTGTAACAACCGTGCGAACCCGGATCCCCATGGATACACGCCTGATAATAGGCAGCAATCGCTTTTTCCGGATTGATTTTTTTCAACACATCCCCATATTCCAGCCAGCGTTTGCCGTCATAGGGCTTTCGCTGCAAAGCCTCTGCATAAATAGCCGCCGCCTGGTCCGGAGAACTGCCAGACAGAACTTTTGCATGAAGAAACTCGATTTCGATTTCCACCCCGGCATTGTCGACATCCGTGAATTTACTTTCCAGGTCCGCAAAATACCTGAGCGCAGTCCGGGAGTCCATCGAAGCCAGCAAATTACCCAGCGCCACCCAGGCATCGGATTTACCCGGGTCGAGAAGCAGTCCATATTGATACGCATAGAAAGCCTGCTCCGGCGAACCCGGTGTTTCGAGGCTTGCCTTCCAAAACCAGGCTTCTGCCCGGTCAGGCTGGGCTTTGGTAGCGATTTCCGCAAGGGCAAGATTCCTGCCCGCCTTCGTTTCCACAAGCTGTAAATACTGCGGAGAACAATACAATGCCTTTTCCCAGTATTCATTCGTCTTTTTCTGATTGCCAAGGCGTTCTTCGACCAAGCCAAGAAACCAAAACATCCGGCAATCCCTATCAGCTGCCATTAAAGCATCGTCAGCCTGTTCGAGCAAAACCTTGTTCCCGCTTGCAATTGCCTTCGAAACTCCGATAGCGTTCCTGTTTCGCACCCATGCAGAAGGTAAAGAGCCTGCCAAAACAGCGGCGAACAGGACAACACAACCCAAAAGTACAAAGAGTTTACGCATCATCACGAAAGCCTGTCATCCGGTTCCGCGTCCGATTGAATTACCTGCAAGAAAAGCGTCACCCATTCACGCATGATATGCGAATAATCATATTGCCGTGCTTTCATTGCCGCGTTTTCCGATAGTTTTGCCGAAAGATGCGCATCGGTCAAAATCATTTTGATTGCGTCTGCCATCGCTTCCGGATTATCAGGCGGCACCAACATTGCATTCTTTTTATGCGACCATAAATACGGTAATTCACCGACATTCGTCGTTACGATAGGCAGCCCGCAAGCCGCGGCTTCCATCACTGCTACGCCAAAACTTTCGAGATTCGTCGTATTGAGAAAAATATCGTGCTCCTGCAACTTGTCAGGAACATCCTGTTTCATAACGGGACCGACAATCGCCACATTTTTATCCAAATGATTGGCGGCAATCATTCGGCGAACAGCTGCCAAAGAGCCATCATGCTTGTCAGGTCCCATCATCGTCAAACGCATTTCCGGAAAATCTCTGACCAGCAAGGCGACCGCTTCGACAGCCAGTTCCGGATTATAAATCCGGTGAAAAGCCCGCAGCCAGCACAGCCGTGGTGACGGATTTTTCCTGACCCGAAACGAATATTGGCTTAATTCCAGTCCGTTCGGCAAATAGCGGATATCTTGACGATATACGCCCAGCGCCGATTGTAAATACCGCGACGGCGTAATCACTTTTGCAGCAGCAGATAACAACCCTGAAATCCGTTTTTCGTGCTTCGCTGCGAAGTCTGCCAAGCCACCACCGCGAAGAACCAACAAGTATGGTTTGTTCAATCTTCTCAACAGAAACGCTGCGATTTCAGCCCAAACGAACGCCCGCCCGCTGAAAACATCGATGCTCGCCATCTCATAGTCATTTCGCGCATGCAGAATAGTCAGGACAATCTCAAGCAATCTGGCGGCTTTATTTTTCCGTGAAGAGATAACACTCACCAGCCAGCCTTGCTCCCGCAGGTAGTTCGCTATACCTTCTGAGGTTGCCGTCGTCCCATTCCGTCGCGGCGGGAAACTCCCGACGAACAACAAATGATGCCGGATCATGCTACCCGTTTGTTTGCTCAAGAGATTTAATGACCCTTGCCGGCACCCCGCCAGCCATCACATCCGAAGGTACTGTGCCGGAAACCACCGAGCCGGCTGCCACCAATGAGCCTTTGCCAATCATGCTGCCGGCAGTAATCGTGACCATGGCGGCCATCCAGCTTCCATCCCCGATATGAATCGGCCTTTTGTCAGGAATTCCGTACCTGAACGAACCGTTTTCCGCTCTGCGGTGATTCGATGAAACCACAACGCAATACGGACCAAACAAAACCTCATTTCCAATGCTTATCTCTTCGCCGGCCATGAACCAGCAGCCAAAAGCAATATACACATTCTCCCCGATATGAATCCGTGAAGGATTATAAAACGTGATATTCCTGCCAAGCCTGAGATTGTTTCCACACGACCCCAGAAAGAAACTCGCCAATAACCCCCGCAACCTCAAAAATACAACATTGTCAGGGAGCCAATTCGTCAACAGCAGGACAAAATGCAAAGGCCAATCATACCGCAGTAAGCGAACCAGTTTAGATTTCATGATTGCTGAGATAATCCTTTATGCTTGAAACCATTTTTTTCACCTGCTGTTCCAGAGTCACGGATTTCGCCAAGCCGTTTCCGCGTCGAATCAATTCCCGTCTTTGTTGCGGTGAATGAATGAGATGTTCAACAGCTTCGGCAATCGCGCTGGCATCGTCCGGTTGAATGAGCCATGCAGCATCCCCGATGAAATCGGGAATCGACCCCACTTTCGTAGCGACAACCGGCAAACTATGCGCCATCGCCTCCCAAATCGTCCGCGGAAAACCTTCTGATGCTTTGGAAGCCAGCAAATAAATATCCGCACGCCGGTAAAATTCAAAATATTCAGCGCCCAGTTTCTTGTAACCATGGTAAACCACACGGTCTTCCACACCCAGCGTGCGGGAGAAGGCAAGCAGTTCATCCATCACCCTGTCACCCTTTGCCGGCCAGCCGACCAAATCCAAAACAACGTCTTCCCCCTTTTTCACCAGTATGGCAAGCGCTTCGACCATTTCGAACAATCCTTTTGCCCTGTCCATCCGTCCGGTATAGAGAAGGTGAATAGGCGGTTTCAGGCAAGTATCCTCCCTGAAAACAATATCCTTCTCGGAAAGTGTAGTCGTCCGGGTTTCGTGAAGTTCCGGAGCAAGTTGTTTCATCTCCTGATACAAAACACGGGAGTTGACAAACGTCAGACTTTGCCGCACCACATTGTTCTGCATTTTCTTGTTCCAATTCGACCACAGGCGGATGAGTTCTTTTCGCCAGCCGGGTTGAGGCAAATCATCGATGCCATTCAGGTAATCACCGACCAGCAGCAGCGCAACAGGCACAGGGCGCACAGCAGCAGCTACCGCCGGCAGCAAAGGCGACGGACCGCGAATCAGCAACACATCCAGATTGTTTCTCGCATCATGCAGCGCTGCGGTATACCGGCGGGAAAACAACATGCGAACCGGAACGGATTGTTTTAACCCC
>CAYWFK010000058.1:0-17976 GCA_964457375.1 uncultured Anaerolineales bacterium | reverse complement strand
CGCCGCTTCACTGGTGGATGCGGGGTATTCTGCAAAAAGTTTTCCGGTGGATATTACCGACCCGAATTCGGTAGATAAGCTGGCGGCGTTTACGCTGGAGACCTGGCAGCAGGTCGATATTCTCGTCAACAGTGCTGCACTGGATCCCAAGTTCGATCCGGAGCACGAGAAACCGGGTGCGAAATCCAACGGGGCATTCGAGGATTACCCGCTGGATTTGTGGCGGCAAGCGCTGGATGTCAATTTGACAGGCAGTTTTCTGGCTTGCCGTGCAGTTGTGCCTGCTATGCTGACGCAGGGGAATGGTGTGATCATCAATATTGCTTCGATGTATGGGGTGGTGGCTCCTGACCAGCGTTTGTATCAAAAAGACGGTAAGCAGACACAATATAAACCTGTATATTATACGGTGACCAAGGCTGGTATTCTCGGATTGACGAAATATTTGGCTGCGTATTATGCAGGAAAGAACATTCGCGTGAATGCACTGACACCGGGGGGCGTATATAATGGGCATGATCAAACTTTTCTCGATGCTTATGCTGCCCGTGTGGTGATGGGGCGGATGGCAAATAAAGATGAAATGAACGGCGCTTTGCTGTTTCTTGCGTCGGATGCTTCCGCCTATATGACCGGATCGAACCTGGTGGTAGACGGCGGTTGGACGGTTTGGTGACTGGAGATGAATCGGTCAATGAAACGACAGGAAATTCTTGCTTTGATTCCCGCCAGAGGCGGTTCGAAAAGTATTCCAAGAAAGAACATCAAAAACCTTGCCGGATTTCCTCTGATTGCGTACAGTATTGCCGCCGGTCTGACTTCCGGGATGGTAACCCGCGTCATCGTTTCCACGGATGATGCCGAGATAGCCGATGTGGCAAAAGCCTGGGGTGCAGAAGTGCCCTTTTTGCGCCCGTCGGAATTTGCCCTGGATGGCACACCGGATTTGCCGGTTTTCGAACATGCTTTGCGTTGGCTGCGTGAAAACGAAGATTATTCGCCGGAAATCGTTGTTCAACTGCGCCCGACATCCCCTTTTCGGCGCGTTTGGCATATCGACGAGGCGGTGCGTCAACTTTTGACCCATCCCGAAGCGGATTCCATTCGTGCTGTATGTACGCCTTTCCAAAATCCGTTCAAAATGTGGCGCATTGCAGAAGACGGGTCTATGACACCTTTGATTGATTTGGGTATCCCTGAGCCTTATAATATGCCGCGTCAGGATCTTCCGGAAGTTTATTGGCAAACGGGATATGTGGATGCTGCCTGGAGCGATACGATTTTGTCGAAGAAGTCGATGACCGGTGATGTTATCTTGCCCCTGGTTATTTCTCCATCGGACTGGGTGGATATTGATTCTCCGGATGACTGGAAGCGTGCGGAACAAATGATACTCAGCGGGGAAATCGATTTCGATGACCTCGGTTTTCAGGTGCAGAAGAGATAAACCTGCCGGATGATTATCATGACGAATTGGATGACTCAAAACGATAAACGCCGAAGGAGCGCGTGATGCCTGAAATTAGAATAGGTGACAGACTGGTCGGTGATGGCCATCCGACCTATGTGATTGCAGAAATTGGTGTGAACCATAACGGGATTTTGGAATATGCGTTTGAATTGATCGATGCGGCTGTTGATGCTGGCGCCGATGCTGCCAAGTTCCAAAAACGCACACTGGCACAGATATACCCTAAAAAATATCTGGAAAATGCAAATGCAGGGGAAAAAAACCTGAATTATCTTCTCCCGATTCTGCAAAAAGTCGAACTTTCCGATGAGGATTATTATCAGATTGTGGCATATTGCAAGCAAAAGGGTATTACATTTTTGTGTTCGGCATTCGATGCCGAAAGTGCCGATTTCATTGATTCCCTAGGGGTGCCTGCTTTCAAGGTTGCCTCTGCCGATATGATCAATTTGCCTTTACTCGATCATTTGGTCAGCAAGGGCAAGCCGCTGATTGTTTCGACAGGCATGTCCAGGATGGAAGAGGTGGATACGACGGTGAACTTCCTGAAAAGCAGGGGGGCTGAATTTGCATTGCTGCATTGCAATAGTGCGTATCCGGCGGCTTTCGAGGATATCAACCTGCGTTTCATGGACCGCTTGCGCGAGTATGGCGTCCCGGTCGGTTATTCCGGCCACGAGCGGGGGATTGCTGTCTCGACGGTTGCTTCGGCTTTGGGTGCCAGCATCATCGAGCGTCATATTACACTTGACCGAACCATGGACGGACCGGATCATGCTGCCAGCCTGGAACCGCAAGGATTCAAGAAAATGGTGCGTGATATCCGGCAGGTTGCAGTTGCATTGGGCACGGGCAAAGAAAAGTATATGTCCCGTGGTGAAATCCTCAACCGGGAAGTGTTGGCAAAAAGCCTTGTGGCTGCACGCAAAATCATGCCCGGTGAGATAGTTACGCCTGAAATGGTTGCCGTGAAAGGACCCGGTCAGGGGCTTTCTCCCCAAAGGTATACGGAATTGTTGGGACGGAAGATTGAACGGGTCATCGAAGAGGACGAACCGTTTTTGCCCAAGGATATGGGTGAGACGATTACTCTGGATGTCAGGCATACGCTGCCAATGGTGTGGGGGCTGGTCGTTCGTTTCAATGATTACAAGGGAAGTTTGAAATATCATCCGAAACTGCTGGAATTCCATCTCACTGACAAGGATTTGGAAGAAACGTATTCCGGAGAAAAGTATGATATGCAGCTGGTTGTGCATGCTCCTGAATTCTGGTCGAATCATTTGGTCGATCTTTGCTCTGTCGACCGGAAGCACCGGCAGGCATCTATCGATTTGATTCAGCGTGCGCTGGATTTAACCCGGGAAATCGCTCCGAACTTCACCGGAATACCAAAGGTGATTGTCCATCCGGGTGCGGCGAGCCTGGACCACCCCGTTACCGATAAAAAGCGTTTGTATGATAATTTGCGTCTTTCCGTAGAAGCCTTGGATTATGAGGGGATGGAATTGCTGTTGGAAAACCTGCCGCCCAGACCCTGGTATTTCGGCGGACAGTGGTTGACCAATGCATTCATGGATACCTTCGAAATCAGCGCATTTTTGGATGAGATGAATTTGAAAACCTGTTTCGATACATCCCACAGCAAACTGTATTGCAACCATGCCCAAAAGGATTTTTGCGAGCAAGTCAAGGTTATCCTGCCTTATGTTTCTCATTTGCATCTCTCCGATGCTGCCGGAATCGATGGGGAAGGTTTGCAGATTGGAGAAGGCACGATCGATTGGAAAGAATTTTTCCGGATTGCGGGTGACTATCACGGGACGATGATTCCCGAAATCTGGCGCGGGCACCAAAGAGAAGGAGAGGGGTTCATCGTGGCAATCAATCGTCTTTCCGATGCCTACAATAGTGTTGCAGGGAAGGCTTAGCCCGCCGGGGATATGCACTGAAATTGATGACTATGCAAAATTACCGTAAAAGAATGCAGACGATCATTTTACGCGCCCAGCGAGACTGGCGGATTTTCAATCTCTCCCGTAAGGTTGCTGCAAAGACACGTCCGGACGGGAAAACCGCGCCGGTTGTCATGTTCAACGCATCTACCCGCTTGGGTGGCTTGAGCCAGAATGCTGCGTTTTCCATGCTGGTTTCATGGGGATTGCAGCTGGCGGATGTTCCCGTGGTTCATTTTGCCTGCCGGAGCGGGATGAGCCGTTGTGTGCTGGGCACGAACCCGGATGACCCTGCGGCTTCTCCGCCGTGCGCACGCTGTGTTGCTCAGTCACGGCGTGTTTACGCCTCGGCACCAGTGCGTTGGTTCGGTTATCAGGCTGAGCCTTCTTTGGCGGAACAGATTGCAGAATTGAACCTTGACGCTTTGTCGGCTTTCGAATTTGATCCTGCCGACGCGGATGTATCATTTAACGGTGTGTCAATACCTTTGGGCAAGCTGGTGATTCCTTCGCTGCGTTGGACGCTGCGGAAACATCATTTGAACGATGACGAAGCGACCAGAAGCTTGCTGCGAGAGTATATTCTTTCCGCCTGGCGGGTGGCGCTTGAATTCGATCGCTTTCTGGACGAGACACAACCGCAATGTGCAATTGTTTTCAACGGGCTGCAATTTCCCGAAGCGGCTGCGAAATGGGTTTGCAGGCAACGCGGGGTTCGTGTGCTTACTTTCGAGGTCGGGTTCATGCCTTTTTCTGCGTTCTTCTCGGACGGTGAGGCGACGGCTTACCCGATGGAAATTCCGGATGATTTCGAGTTGTCGGAACGGCAAAACAGTGTTCTGGATACTTATTTGAGCAAACGCTTCAAAGGGGACTTTACGATGGCAGGTATCCGGTTTTGGCAGGATATCAAGGACCTTGACGGGCATTTCCTGTCATACGCAACCCGGTTCGAGCAGGTTGTACCGGTCTTTACGAATGTTATCTTCGATACCAGCCAAATCCATGCCAATGTCGTTTATCCGCACATGTTTGCATGGCTGGATGGTTTGCTGAGGATTTTCCGCAGCTATCCGGAAACGCTGTTTGTCATCCGGGCGCATCCGGATGAAAAAAGGCCGAATTCCGGAAAGCAATCGCGGGAAAGCGTCTCCGATTGGGTCGAGCGGAATCGGGTGCGGGAGATGAAGAACGTCTTGTTTTATGACTCGACGGACTACATCAATTCCTATGAATTAATCAAACTGGCAAAATTCATCGCTGTGTATAATTCTTCTATCGGGCTGGAAGCCTCGATTTTAGGAAAACCGGTTTTGTGTGCTGGCAAGGCACGGTATACGCAAATTCCGGTGGTTTTCTTTCCGAAAACTTCTGACGCATATGAAAAACAATTCGAGATGTTTTTGAAAGCTGAAACTGTCGAACATCCTCCGGAATTTACAAAGAATGCCCGCCGGTTTCTGTACTATCAACTTTACAGGTATTCGCTGCCCTTCGACAGATATCTCACGGCGCATCCGACCCCCGGTTATGTACAGTTGAAACGGTTTTCCCGGCAGGATTTGATGGCATATCGTTCGGAGACGATGCGGGTGATTCTGCGGGGTGTGTTGGGCGAAGCGCCGTTTCTTTTGCCGGACGAGCAGGAAAACTAGGCTATGGAAATAATCGGTACTGCGAAGCATTTTGCTAAGTATTTACGCTGGCAGGGAAGAAGATTTCGCGCTGCGCAAAAGTGGGGAAAGGACAGTTTTCAGCAGCTGCCCGTTATTTTTGGGAATGCAATGCCAAAATCCGGCTCTCATTTGCTCACTCAGGTTCTCTTCGGGTTGACGGAGATAGGCCCTTTTGTCGATCCGGGTTTCCCGCCGGTCAACCGGACGGAGAACAACCAGCCAAGATCGGAAAAAGCAATTGTCCGCAGTTTGCTGGAATTACGACATGGCGACATTCGCTATGGCTATCTTCATGCTCGTGAGCCTTACCTGAGTTTGCTTACAAAGCCGGGATGGGCAACAATCTTCATCTATCGGGATCCGCGCGATATGCTGGTTTCTCATGTGTTTTATGCAACGGATATGTACCATGGACATGGCATGCACCGGTACTATACGGAGCACCTGAAATCCATGGAAGAGCGTCTCGATGCAGCGATTGAGGGTGTCCGGATTCCCGGGTTTGAACTTGCCAGTGTGCGCGAGCGTTATGATTCCTATTTGGGGTGGCTTCGGTGCGATGAAATCCTTTCCCTGCGTTTCGAAGATTTTATACTGAAAAGGAAAGAAACCCTGGCAAGATTGCTGGATTATCTCTCGAAAAAAGGGTTTCGAAGCAGTTTCAGGCGTGACCATGAAATCGCAGTGCTGGAAAAAGCAATTCAACCGGGTAAATCCGGTACGTTCCGTAAAGGGCAGCCCGGAAACTGGAGAGACCATTTCACCGATGAAAACAAGGAACGCTTCAAGACGGTTGCCGGTGATTTGCTGCAAACCCTGGGGTATGAAGAAAACAATGATTGGTAGTTCCGGAAGTAATCGATGATGGCTGAACAAAAAAAAACGGCAAAGAAAAAGAAGAAACGTATTCCGCGCTGTTCGATCGTAATCCGGGCGTTCAACGAGGAGCAGCATATCGGGAAACTGCTCACGGGGATTATGCAGCAAACGGAAAAAAACGTCGAGATTATTTTGGTTGATTCAGGGTCCACGGACGCAACCGTGGCAATTGCTTCGCGGTTTCCGGTCAAGATCGTTCAAATCAATCCGCGGGATTTTACTTTCGGGTATTCCCTGAATCAGGGGATTGCCAAAGCACAGGGAGAATTCATTGTAATCGTCAGTGCCCATGTTTACCCCGTTTACCCCGATTGGCTGGAGCAGCTGCTTTTGCCTTTCAACGATGCTCAAATTGGCTTGACGTATGGCAAGCAGCGCGGAAACAAGACATCGAAATTTCCCGAGCGGCAAATTTTCGAACACTGGTTCCCGGATGAATCGATTGTCAGGCAAGGGCATCCGTTTTGCAACAATGCCAATGCGGCCATTCGGCGGTCTTTGTGGCAAAAGCATCCATATGATGAAACATTGACGGGCCTGGAAGATCTTGAATGGGCGAACTGGGTCACCAAACAAGGATATTCGATTGCTTATGTGGCGGAAGCGGAAATTATCCACGTGCACAACGAAACACCAAATGCAGTGTACAACCGATACAGGCGGGAAGCGATGGCGTTCAAGAATATTTTCCCCGATGAAACTTTTCGGTTATGGGACTTCGCCCGTTTGTATGTTTCCAATGTCTTTCGCGATGCACAGCATGCTGCCAGAGAAAAACTGTTGAGCCAGGTGCTGGGGGAAATTGTCTGGTTCCGTTTGATGCAATTTTGGGGAACTTATCGCGGGTACAAAAGTGCCGGCCCGGTAAATGAAACGCTTCGGAAGACGTTTTATTATCCCCGGGGCACAATTCCCGGTAACGACCAGCGCACCCGGAATGTTTCCCCAATCGACTATCGTGAAAAGGACGGCGTTGTATAATAATGTCCATGAAAAAGATTGTTGCATTAGTTCCAATGCGTCATCATTCCCAACGGGTACCCGGTAAAAATTACCGGCAAATTGCGGGAAGACCGCTTTATCAACACATTCTGGATACCTTGCAAGCCGTACCGGAAATTGCATCTGTTGTCGTGGATACCGACAGCGAGATTATCATGAAAGGTGTGCAGGAACATTTCCCGGCGGTCAGGCTGCTGGAAAGGCCGGAACATTTGCGGGCGAATGACGTCCCGATGAACGAAATTCTGGCATACGATACCTCGCAGGTTGATGCGGATTATTACCTGCAAACCCACAGCACGAATCCGTTGCTCACTGCCGGGACGATTTCCCGGGCGATTCGCTATTTTCTGGAAAACGTACCGATGTATGATTCCCTTTTTTCGGTAACGCGCCTGCAAACCCGATTATGGGATCAATTGGGGAGAGCGATTAATCATAATCCGTCTGTTTTGCTGCAAACCCAGGATCTCCCGCCGGTTTTCGAAGAAAATTCCTGTATTTATCTGTTTTCACGTCAAACCCTGGTCAGGCGGCTGAACCGCTTGGGGGAACGTCCGCTGATGTTCGAAATTGATGCACAGGAAGCCTGGGATATCGATGATGAACTGGATTTCACCATTGCGGACTGTTTGCTAAGCCGCAAGAAAAAACCATGATTGCAACCATGCCCGGAAAAAACAATCAGGAGATTTCGATGACGAGTGTTTTGCTTTCTGCCTCATACATGATTCCTGTGATAGACCGCTTCCGTCCGATTTTCGAGAAACGCGGCATCGAGCTGGTCATTGCCGATGTGCAGGAACGTCTGGATGAAGATGACCTGATGAGATATGCAGGCACTTTCGACGGGGCGATTTGCGGAGACGACAGATATTCTGCCCGGGTATTGCGTGCTTGTCTCCCGCGGCTGAAAGTGGTTTCGAAATGGGGAACGGGAATCGATTCAATCGACAGCACAACTGCAAAAGAGCTTGGAATATTGGTCGGAAATACACCGAATGCTTTCACCCTGCCGGTTGCTGATACAGTCATGGGGTATGTATTGGCATTTGCGCGGAATATACCGTGGATGGATAAAGAAATCAGAGGCGGGGTGTGGAAGAAAATACCAAGTGTATCTTTAAGTGAATGTACAATTGGTGTTGTCGGGGTGGGGAATATCGGCAAAGCAGTGTTGAGAAGAGCAAAAGCGTTCGGGATGACATTGCTCGGGAATGATATTGTGGATATTGCTACGGACTTCATCGCTGAAAACCGGGTGGAGATGGTGAGCCTCGAAGAGTTATTGTCGCGTGCGGATTACGTAAGCCTGAATTGTGATTTGAACCCGACTTCGATTCATTTGATTAATCATCGGACGATTGCCGCGATGAAGAAAACGGGGGTGCTTATCAATGCTTCACGGGGTCCTGTTGTTGAACAGGATGCGTTGGTGGATGCATTGCAGCAGGGGCGCATTGCCGGGGCGGCTTTGGATGTTTATGAAAGCGAACCGGTGACCGCAGAGAACCCTCTCCTGGCATTTGACAATGTTCTCTTTGGGTCGCATAATGCGAATTCGAGCCCGGCGGCTTGGGAAAGAGTGCACTGGAATACGATTCGCAATTTGCTGGTCGGGCTGGGGTATTCTGCGGACGGAATCGAAAGTGAAATCAGCACATTAGCATAACGGGAGAATGAGTATTGTGACAGGCAGATTTGTTTTAATCACAGGAGCAGCCGGAGGAATTGGCAGAGCCACAGTCGATTTGTTCACGGCGAAAGGTTGGCAGGTAATCGGTGTCGACCGGAATGAGTACGGAGAAGGTTTTCCCGATAACGGATTGTTCATCCGCTCTGACATTTCCGAAGCGTTGACGATGGAAAAGATTTTCTCGCAGGCAAAACAGTTCACCCGGAAACTGGATGCTTTGGTGAACAATGCTGCCATGCAAATTGCCAAACCGCTTCTCGAGACATCTGTCGAGGAATGGGATGATGTGATGGCATCCAACCTGCGTTCGGTATTTTTGGGGGTCAAGCTGGCACATCCCCTGTTGAAGAAAAGCGGTGCCGGGGCGATTGTCAATGTTTCCTCGGTGCACGCGATTGCAACTTCGGCGAGTATTTCGGCTTATGCGGCAAGCAAAGGCGGTTTGTTGGCATTGACCCGTGCCATGGCAATCGAATTTGCCCGTGATAATATCCGCGTCAATGCGATTTTGCCCGGTGCGGTGGATACACCGATGCTGCGCAAGGGTTTAGGGCGCGGGCATCTGAAAGGGCGGCGGCTCAACCAGCGCCTGGAAAACCTTGCCAGGAAAACGGTCAATGGCCGCATCGGCAAGCCGGAAGAAATCGCCAGCGCAATCTTCTTCCTGGCGGACAATACGCAATCATCTTTCATGACCGGCCAGGCTTTGGTCATCGACGGCGGCGCAACCGCCAGGTTGAGTACGGAATGAGCGCGGTGAAATCGAGCCTGAAAGCGATTGTTCCTCCGGCATTGTGGCACTGGGCAAGCGATGCCCGTGACGGGCTTTCCCGTCTGACAATGCTGCCTTCTGCCACCCTGCACCCGCTTCGCCGGCAAAGTATTGCCCGATTGTCGCATTATCAAAATATTCATCAGGGGCAACGTTGTTTCATAATCGGAAATGGACCCAGCCTGAAAAATATGGATTTGTCTCCTCTGAAAAACGAGTTCACCTTTGGAATGAACAGAATTTATCTGCTCTATCCGAAGATGGGTTTCCCGACGACGTATTATGTGTCGATCAACAGCCTGGTAATCGAACAATGCGCAGACGACATCGAAAAATTACCTGTGCCGAAATTCCTTTCGTGGCGCTCGCAAAAACTTATCCGCATGACGGAAAATACCATGTTTTTGCATACGACATATACCGGCAAAAAGTTTGCCAAAGATGCCCGCAAGCGCTTGTGGGAAGGGGCGACAGTAACGTATGTGGCATTGCAACTGGCATATTTCATGGGGTTCAGGCAGGTGATTCTTATCGGCGTTGACCATAGTTTTGCCAGCAAAGGAAAACCCAACACTACGATCGTATCCCAGGGAGATGATCCGGATCATTTCAATCCCGGGTACTTTGGAAAAGGATTTCGCTGGCAGCTGCCGGATTTGGAAACATCCGAGATCGCGTATCGTCTTGCAAGAAAAACCTATGAGGAAAACGAGCGTGAGGTGCTGGATGCGACCGTTGGCGGAAAACTGACCGTCTTCCCGAAAGTTGACTACCAAACTTTGTTTCGCTGAGTAAAGAAGATTATGACAACGACAGCCAATGATGATAACAGTTTCTTCGGGCATTACAAACCGGTGATTTGGTTACTACCGCTGCTGATTTTGGCGGCAGGCATTCTTGTGCGTTTTGTCGATTTGACCGATCCACCGCTTGATTTCAATCCGACACGGCAGCTGCGTTCAGCGTTGATTGCCCGCGGTATTTATTATGAACATGATGCGAACCTGCCCGCCCGGGAAAAAGATGCCGCAGTGAAATTTGCCAATCAGACGGGTGTTTATGAGCCGCCTATTTTCGAACATCTGGTCGCGTGGACATATTTACTGACCGGCGGTGAGAAACTCTGGATTGCGCGTATCTGGGCAATTTTATTCTGGACGCTTGGCGCTGTCGGTTTGTTCTTGTTTGCACGGGAAGTTTTCGGCCTGGATGGCGGCTTGGTGGCTTTGTGTTTTTTCCTGTTTTTGCCTTTTGGGGTGTTTGCCAGCCGGTCGTTCCAACCCGACCCGTTGATGGTTGCGGGAATCATTTTCACCTGTTGGATGCTCTATCGATGGCACGTAACCCATAGTTGGAAATATGCATTGCTGGCAGGAATCATTGGCGGTTTTGCAATGCTTGTCAAAGCCGGGGCGGCGTTCTTCATCGGCGGGATGATGCTGGCTTTGCTGCTTGCCGGCAAGGGGATCCTGCATCGTCTGCGTGACAGGCAATTTTGGGTAATGGCCGGGTTGATGCTTGTTCAGCCGGCGGTATATTATCTGTTGACGATTGGCAATACATCTGCCAGTTTGTTTGCAAAATGGACTTTGGAACTTGCATACCTTTGGGTTTCTCCATCGTTTTACATGCGCTGGTTGATCAGAGTGAATAGTCTTGTCGGTTTGTTTCCCTTTTTCCTCGGTTTGATAGGTGTGATTTTGTATGAAGGAAAAGCCAAACCACTGCTGGCGGGTTATTGGCTGGGGTATGGGGTTTTCGGATTGGCGTTTCCGCACCATATCATGACCCACGATTATTATCATTTGGCATTGGTTCCGCTGCTGGGGCTGTCTCTTGCCCCGGTCGGGCAGATCCTTTTTGCCAAAGCGCGAAAACTTTCCGGAATTTGGCAGATGGCATTGCTGGGTGTGTTGGCGGTCGGGATACTTTATCCGGTATGGATTGCCCGTTCTGTGCTGGTTGGCAAGGATTATCGGGCGGAGCCGGCTTTTTGGGAGTGCATCGGTAAAGCCATCCCGGATGATGGCAACGTGATTGCCCTTACGCAGGATTATGGCCATCGCCTGCGGTATTATGGCTGGCGCGGTGCTGCCAATTTCCCCAGCAGGGCGCAGCAAAAACTAGCTGCATTGCACGGGAACAAAGAAGCGGATTTTGCTGAATTTTTCCGTAACCGCACTGCCGGTTTTGATTATTTTGTGGTTACTTCTCTCAACCAGTTGAGAAAACAACCGGAATTGAAGCAATTGTTACAATCCGGTTATCCGGTGTTGGAGCAGGGGGATGGGTTCATAATCTATGATCTCAGGCATCCATTTGATGATTGAATGACGGAAACAAGTAATTTGGTTTCCGAGTGTTGTTGAGCTGACATAAATTTGTGGAAAACTGGACGAGTAATCGTATGAATGGTTCACTGGAAAAGAAAACATTCTTCTCTCCGCCATGGTTTTGGGTGAGTATGGTGGTATTGTTGTTGGCGGCAGGTTTGGGGATTCGAATGGTCGATTTGACTGAACCGCCGCTGGATTTTCACCCGACCCGGCAGCTAAGAGCTGCAATCATTGCCCGCGGAATGTATTACGAAAGCCGCAGTGACGTCCCGGCATGGCAAAAGGAACGGGCAGTAAAACTCTGGCAGGAAAACCCGATGATCGAACCCCCAGTTTTTGAATGGCTGGTTGCCGAAACCTACCGGCTTGCAGGGAAAGAAATACTCTGGGTTGCCCGGGTTTATGCCGCTTTGTTCTGGCTGATTGGCGGTGTCGCCTTGTTCTTCCTGGCGAAGGAGATGACTTCGGTTGACGGGGCAATCGTAGCACTGGCTTTGTATTTGTTTTGGCATTTTTCTATCATGGCGAGCCGCAGCTTTCAGCCTGATCCGTTGATGGTGATGTGGATTGTTCTCGCCTGGCAAAGATTTTATCATTGGAGCCATACCCACCGCTGGCGGGATGCTGTGCTGGCAGGGCTGTTTGCCGGTATGGCGATCTTGATAAAATCGGTTGCTGTTTTCATGCTCGCTGGCGGTATGGGGGCTTTGGTGATTTTCGATGAAGGAATGGGACTGCGGAAGGCTTTGAAAGACAAGCAGGTGTGGACGATTGCTGTTTTGTCGGCGCTTCCGGCCGGTCTTTATATGATTGCCGGCATCTTTGTTTTCGGGTTGGGCAGCCAATTCGAAGGACGCTTTTTCCCGGAAATGTTGCGAAGCCCCGGCTTTTATCTCCGCTGGTTGTTCATTGTCAAAGACCTGCTCGGCGGCACATTACTGGTGGCCGGTTTGCTGGGCTTGTTTCTCCTCGCGAGGAAAAAGGACCGTGCTTTCCTGCTGGGTTTGTGGGGCGGATATATTCTGTTCGGGTTGATGTTCCCTTATCACTATCTGACGCACAGTTATTATCATCTTCCGTTGATGCCTTTGGCAGCCCTGTCCGTAGCACCGATCGGCGCTTCTGTTTTTTCCCGCTTGGCGGCACTCAATCGTTCGTGGTTGTCCCGGTGGGGAATAGTTGTTGTCTTTTTGCTTGGAATAGCAATCAGGGGTTGGGGCGCACGTCTTGACCTGGTGCAAAAGGATTTTCGCGGCAATCCCGGGTATTGGGCGGATATTGCCAAAATCGTCGGTGTGGAGCATCCTGTTGTTGCCCTTTCACAAGATTACGGCTACCGGCTTGCATACTATGGCTGGCTGGATGTTACCGATTGGCCGGACTCGAAAATGCTGACTTATCGAGACTTAAGAGGGGGCAGGCAGAAAAATGCCCGGGAATGGTTTGACGAGCTGACAAAAGATAAGGATTACTTCATTGTTACCCGTTTGAAGGAACTATCCCGTCAGCAGGATTTGAAGAAATTGCTTTCTGATAATTATCCGGTGGTTGCCAAAGGGGACGGGTATCTCATCTATGATTTGAAAGAGCATCTCCCTTGACGCAAACAGCGAACAGACAACCGCTTGTTTCCATCATTACGCCGTCTTTTAATCAGGCCGGTTATTTAGAAGCGACGATTCTCTCTGTGCTTGACCAGGGGTACCCGAATATCGAGTATCTGATTGCTGACGGCGGGTCGCATGACGGAAGCGTGCAAATCATCGAGAAATATGCATCCCGTTTGGCGTGGTGGGTTTCGGAAAAAGACAGGGGGCAGGGTGATGCAATCAACAAGGGGTTCGGGCATTCAAAAGGAGAGATCGTTGCCTGGTTGAATTCCGACGATCTTTATTTGCCGGATGCTGTGGAACAGGCAGTTGCCTTGTTCGGGAAATATCCGGATGCCGGTATGGTCTTTGGGAACGCGATTACGATTGATGCGGCAGGGAGACCGTTAAACCCGCTGGTTTTCGGGGATTGGGAGCTGGCAGATTTGCTCCGCTTTCAGATCATTTGCCAGCCGGCAGTATTCATCCGGCGAAGTGTCCTTCAGCGAGCGGGGTTTTTGGATAGTTCTTATCAGTATTTGCTGGACCATCAATTATGGCTGCGCATAGCCGCGGCTGCGCCAATAGTCCATGCAAACGCGTTTTGGGCAGCGGCCCGTCATCATTCGCAGGCGAAAAATGTCGCGCATGCCGGCGAGTTCGCAGATGAAGTTTACCGGATTTTGCATTGGATCAGGGAACATCCGGCGTTGAAAGACAATTATGCAGCTGACAAGCTTCGGATAAAAGGGGGGGGGAGCAGGCTGGCTGCCCGTTATTTGCTCGAAGGCGGATTGCCGGCAAAAGCCTTTTGGTTTTATACCAAGGCATTGGTTTATTGGCCTGCCGAAAATAGTCGTTACTGGTACCGGATGTTGTTTGCTTTGTTGAGTATTTTCGGAGGAAACAGTGTGCGTACCTTTTATGACCGCTTTTTCCGGAAACCGCGAATAGCAGCCGATTCGTTAAGTTACCTGGATGGCTGGCATGGCATTTGTCTTGACAGCTGACCACGTGAAAACTTTTGGATTGTTTGATTTTCTTTTTAATGAACGAATTCATATAAAGGTAAACAGATTGTGATGGAACAATTCCCTGTGGTTTCGATTATCACACCTTCTTATAATCAGGCATCATTTTTGCCGGAGACGATCGATTCCGTTTTGCAGCAAACATACCCGAACATCGAATATATCGTTGTGGATGGCGGTTCTACGGACGGAACGCTGGATGTTCTGAAAGAATATCAGGACAGGATTTCGTGGTGGGTTTCCGAAAAAGACCGGGGCCAAACCGAGGCAATCAATAAAGGCTTTGCCCGGGCAAGAGGTGAAATCCTTGCCTGGCTGAATTCTGACGACACTTATTATCCGCAAGCGGTGGAAGAGGCGGTTGCATTTTTGAGTGCTCACCCTGATGTGGGTATGGTTTACGGAGACGCAAACTATATTGATTCCCATGGGCGGGTTATCGGCAAGTTCAATACCCGGCAGACGTCTTACGCGCGGTTGCGCCGCGGTGCGGTATATATTCCTCAGCAAGCGTCTTTTTTTCGTGCCCGGCTCTGGAAGCAAGTAGGCCCGCTGGATCCGTCTTTTTATTTTGCCATGGATTATGACTTGTGGGTCCGGTTTGCCAAAGTTTCCGAGATTCGGTATGTGCCGCGTTTGTGGGCTAATTTCCGTTTGCATGAGGGTGCAAAAACAATTGCCGATGATGATCGTTGCTGGCCCGAGATGCTGAAGGTGCACTATCGGGAAGGAGGAAGCTGGTTTTCCTGGATTATGCTGCGATATCGGGTTCGCAAGCTGCTGGCGCCGTTGATACGCTGGCGCCGTCGAAAGATGTTCAACCGTTCAGGAAAAAGGGAAACTTGACTCTGTCTGTGTTTCATGGCAGAATGACACGTTGATTGGTAATTCTATGCAAAACAAAAACAAAGAGTTAATTTACGACAGTGCCCGGCGGGGTAACCCTGCTTTGGAAGAAATCAAGGATGTACTCAGGTACAAACACTTGTTGTTCCAGTTCGTCCGGCGGGATATTCTGACCCGTTACAAACGTTCGGTTCTGGGTGTGGCGTGGACAATGTTGAATCCACTGGGAATCATGATTATCCTGACCATCGTTTTTTCTCAGGTTTTTTCTCACGGGATTCCCAGTTACCCTGCTTTCGTCTTGAGCGGGTTGATGGTTTGGAATTTTTTCTCCCAAACGACCAATGCGGCTACTTTACATTTGGTTTGGGGCGGGGATTTGATGAAGCGAATATATCTCCCGAAGACCATTTTCGCGTTATCAGCTGTCGGTACCGGGCTTGTCAACCTTGTGCTTTCTCTTGTCCCTTTGCTGTTGGTTATGCTGGTGACCAAAGTGCCGATTCGATGGACGATTATCTTTTTACCCGTCCCGATTTTCTTTTTGATTTTGTTTACATTGGGGGTCGGGTTGTTCATTTCTGCAATTGCTATTTACTTTTCTGATGTGGCGGAAATGTATCGTATTGTCATCACTGCATGGATGTATGTCAGCCCGGTGATTTATCCTCCAGAAATACTCCCTGACGCATACAGAGAATGGATTATCTGGTTGAATCCCATGTATCATTTGATTACTTTTTTCCGCATGCCCTTGTATAACGGTGTGATTCCTCCGTTATCGACTATTTTATTGAACGGTGCAATCAGCCTGGGTACATTTTTGATTGGCTGGTTCTTGTTTACGATGAGGTCCGATGAATTTGCATACCGTGTCTAACCCGGATTCATTGACGAACAACGAAATGGTTCGTCTGGAAAATGTCTTCGTCCGTTACCGAATTCCGAGCGAACAAATTGCAACGTTCAAGGAATATGCTATCCGCTGGCTTCAACGGAAAGTCGGTTATCAGGATTTCATGGCGGTCAATGGGATTAGTTTCAATGTTCACCGCGGCGAAGTGCTTGGGTTGGTCGGGCACAACGGTGCCGGAAAAAGCACTTTGCTGAAACTGGTTGCGAAAGTGTTAGTGCCAACGAAGGGCAGAGTACTGGTCAAGGGAAAGGTCGCTCCCTTGCTGGAATTTGGAGCCGGTTTTCATCCTGAATTGACCGGACGGGAGAATGTTTATCTCAATGGTGCTTTGCTCGGGTTTACCCGCACCGAGATGGATGAAAAATTCGACCGCATTGTTGAATTTGCAGAATTGAGCGATTTCATCGATGCGCCAATGCGTACCTATTCATCAGGCATGTGGGCAAGGCTTGGTTTTGCCGTAGCGACGGATGTTCAGCCGGATGTGTTGATTGTCGATGAAATTCTTTCAGTTGGAGATGCCTCGTTTCAGGAAAAGAGTTTGGCCAGAATGAAATCTTTTCATAAACAGGGCGCTGCCATTTTGCTGGTTTCGCATAATCTGGATATGGTGAAAGAAATGTGCCATCGGGTTGTGTGGATCGACCATGGTAATCTTCTGCGGGAGGGAGACCCGGAAGAAATCGTTACTGCATACCAGGAAGCACATGTAAGACGGTAAGACAAATACGTATTATGTTTTCGGTGTGAAAGGATGCTGTTTGCATGGCTGAAAAACGCAGTTTGCTGCCGGCATAGGGGTGGTTTGTCGAAAGAGCCGGTGGCCATTGACGGGGATGGGTGTAGGAAATTTGACGATTGGTCGGACCGCTCATGAAAGTGAGCTTGAAGTTGTAAAGGGAAGTGACGAAATGACGCGCAAGAAAAAAATACTCCACGGAACTGTGTTTGCCATATTTGCTATCCTGACAATCGGGATAACATTTAGTCTGGCATATAGCGGACATTTGCGGGGCGAGAGTGTTCCGGCTGATTTGCCGGGCCCGGAAATGCCTCAGGCTGATCATGCTATTTATCTACCATTCGTTCAGCGAAACTATCCCTGGATGTCGCCTTTCGGTATCGAGGCAAGGAAGGACAGGTTGTTGCCGGGAAATCAGGTTCTATCTGCAACCGTGCAGCTGGGTGTAAATTGGGTGAGAATGAACAACCGTGTTTCCTGGAAAGATATGCAGCCAAATAGTAAAGACGATCCTATTGATTGGTCCAAACTGGCTAATTTCGAGCAGGAATTGCGCGCTTTGAAAACTGCCGGACTTACACCGATTGTTATTGTCGATGATTATCCTCACTGGGCGGTAAAGGATGTGCGTACGGATCATGCGTTATCTTCCTGCGCACCCATCAAGGCTGAGCATTTCGACGATTTTGCTGCCTTTGTTGAAAAACTGGTCAGACGTTACAGTGTGCCGGAATTCAATGTTCATTATTGGGAAATGGGAAATGAACCGGATGTGAGTCCGGATGATGTTCCTATTGATAGTGTATGGGGATGCTGGGGTGATAAAAATGATATTACCGGAAATTTCGGCGGAGCGTACTACGGTCAAATGTTGAAGACGTTGTCTCCAGTAATTCATGGTGTTGATCCTTCAGCAAAAGTCTGGATTGGCGGGTTATTGTTGAACCAACCGCATACACCAGATTGTGACATCGCAAACCATGAATATAATTGTCCGGAAAACTTTTTGCGGGGTATTTTATCAGCAGGGGCTGCCGATTATTTCGATGTTGTCCCGTATCATTC
>CAYWFK010000057.1:0-18340 GCA_964457375.1 uncultured Anaerolineales bacterium | reverse complement strand
AGTCGACTGCTCCGGTATCAGCTGATATGCGGATGTCAGGCTCATGCCGAGGGCTTTTTCTGCGGGCAGCAAATCGAAGACCTTGCGGTGATCGGAAAGGTCGGGAATCGCCGGATATCCCCAGGAGTAGCGTTTCCCCTGGTTGTCTGCCAGCCCCAGCTCTTTGCGGATGAAGTGGTGCAGGTATTCCGCAGTGGCTTCGGCGGTTTGTACGGCAAGCCCGTGGAAGTAATATGCTTCCGAATAGTTTTCGTCATTTTGCAAGGCGTCGAAACGTTGGGTTGCTGTTTTTCCGACTGTAACGACCTGGAAGATGACGACATCCATGATGCCGGAATCGACCGGCGAAAAATAGTCTGCCAGCGAGAGGTGGCTGCCTTCGCTTTGGCGGGGAAATGTGAAACGCATGATCTCTTTCGTTTTTCCGGAAGCGACGGACTCGGGGGCGTAGAGGATCAGCTGATTGCCTGCGGATTGAGCCGGAAAATAGCCGTAGACCCCCTGCGGCTGAAGCCATGCGTGCCGGATTGCCTGACGAGTCATTTCGCTGTATCTGCGTTCGAAATCGGGTTTTAGTTCTTCCCACTTCTGCCCGTGGGCGTTTTTTGCTCCCCACGACAAGCGGAAAAGGGCGTTTTTCGAGAGGTAATCGAAGACCGTCTCCAGCGGGATTTCACGGACGACCCGGACCCCGAAGGTAACGCCGGCGGGCAGCGTGATTGGCGCCGGGGTGATGCCCGATTTCTTTTCGGCTGGTTTTGCCGGTGCCGGTGGCTGTTTGGGCTTGATGCCGGTTTCGAGTTCGGCTTCTTCAAGATTGCGTACCAGCAGTTTTTCCCGCTCGGAAGGATCGCTGAGCGCATTCATCACTGCCAGGCCGTCGAAGGCATCTTTGCAATAGAAGACCCCGCTTTTATACGGTGTGTTTTGTTCCGTGAAGAGAATTCGCTTGCCAAAGCGTTTGTTGATTGCCGCGCCTCCTACCAGCACGGGAATATCCAGATTCCGGCGCTGCAGTTCGTTGACAATCAGCGGCATTTGTTTGCTGGTGTTGACCAAAAGAGCGCTCAAGCCGATGGCGTTTGCCCGGTTCTTGACTGCATTGGTGATGATCGTTTCTGCCGGAACCTGTTTCCCCAGGTCGACGACGGTAAACCCGTTGTTGCTGAGGATGGTCTTGACCAGGTTCTTGCCGATGTCGTGCACATCCCCGTATACGGTTGCCAGAACGACAATGCCTTTGGAAACGCCTTCCTGAACTTCCAGATACTTTTCCAGATACGAAACGGATTTTTTCATGACCTCTGCTGATTGCAGCACGAAAGGCAGGATCAATTCTCCTGTGCCGAATTTATCACCGACTTCTTTCATTGCCGGCAGGAGAATGTTGTTGAGGATGTGGATTGCGCTTTCGTGGTCGGTGGGGAATTCTTTTCGGGCGATGAGTTCATCGATATCGGCTTCGATGCCGTTTTTGTGGCGGTGGACAATACGCCAGTGCAGGCGTTCTTCCGGGCTCATCCCGGCGGTGGGGTTACGGCTTTCGTCAAGCGCCTTGGGGTCGATTTTGTCGAAATAGGCGATGTAGGCATGCAGGGCGTCCGGCTGGCGGTTGAAAATCAGGTTTTCTGCCAGTTGGCGCTCGTTTTCCGGAATGTCGGCATACGGGGTGATGTGTGCCGGATTGACAATTGCCATATCCAGGCCGGCTTGCACGCAGTGATAAAGGAAGACGCTGTTGAGAACGGGGCGCGCCTGGCGGCTTAACCCGAACGAAAGGTTGCTTACGCCCAAAGATGTGAATACACCGGGCAGCTCCGCTTTGATGCGTTTGATGCCTTCGATGGTTTCCATAGCGGCGTTGGCGTATTCCGCTTCACCGGTTGCCAAGGTGAATGTCAGTGCATCGAAGACAAGGTCGCCGGGGCGAAGTCCATGCTCGTTTATGGCAATCCCGTAAATTCTTTTGGCAATTTCCAGCTTGCGATCGGCTGTTTTTGCCATTCCGGTTTCATCGATGGTGAGCACAATGACGGCGGCGTTGTACAGTTTTGCCAGCGAAAAGACGCGGTCTGCTTTTTTTCGTCCCCCTTCGAGGTGGGTGGAGTTCAGCAGACACCGGCCGGGTGCGGTTTTCAGGGCGGCTTCCATGACCTCCGGTTCCGTGGTATCGATCACCAGCGGAACGGGAACTGCGGAAATCAGTTTCTTGACCACGGTATGCATCAAACCGGCTTCGTCCGGATGTTCTGTGACCGCAACGGAAACATCCAGGGCGTGAGCGCCGTAATCAACCTGGTTTCTGGCAATTTCCAGAATGGAATCATAATCTTCTGCCAGCAGCAGGCGTTTGAATTTTCGGCTGCCCTGGGCGTTGCAGCGTTCCCCGATTAGCAGTGGCGGCGGGTCTTGTTTCATGCCGATTGCCTGAACGCCGGATGACAAAACGGGAAGATTGAGAATCGGGCGGGGCGGGTGTTTGTGCCCGCGCACTTTCTCGACGAGCCGTCTCAGGTGTTCCGTTGTGGTTCCGCAGCAGCCGCCGACGACGCTGATATGGTATTTCTCGATGTACTCTGCCATGGCTTCTGCGAAGGGTTCCGGTTCGAGTGGATAAACGGCGTCTCCGTCGACATTGATCGGAAGCCCGGCGTTGGGGATGGCTGAAACGGGCAGCGATGCGTGCTCCCCGAGGTATTCAATCGGCTGTCTCATGTGCTCGGGCCCGGTGGAGCAGTTCAGCCCGATGACATCAATCGGAAGACCTTCGAGAATGGCAAGGGCAGCGGTAATATCCGTGCCGAGGAGCATCCGCCCGGTAGTATCCAGGGTTACCTGTGCCTGGATGGGCAGACGTTTGCCGGTTTGTTCGAAGGCTTTCAGAATTCCGTGAATGACCGCCTTGACTTCGAGAATATCCTGAGATGTCTCGATGAGAAGGAGGTCTACGCCGCCTTCAATCAGGGCAACCGCCTGCTGACGAAAAACGTCGGTGAGTTCATCGAAACTGACATCGGAGAGTTCCGGGTCGTCGGCAGAAGGCAGCTTGCCGGATGGACCCATGGAGCCGGCAACGAAGCGGGGCTGCTCCGGTGTGCTGTATGCATCCGCCAGTTTGCGTGCCAGCGAAGCGGCTTCGAAGTTGATTGTTTCGACCTGGTCTTGCAAGCCGTATTCTTGCAGGGTGATGCGGTTGGAGCGGAAGGTATCCGTTTCGATGACATCCACACCGACTTCCAAAAAAGAGCGATGAACTTTTTCGACAGCCTGGGGGTAAGTGATGACAAGATAGTCATTGCACCCGTTGGTGCGTTCACCGCCGAAATGTTCGGCGGTGAGATTCATGGTTTGCAGGTTTGTGCCCATTGCCCCGTCGAAAATCAAAATGCGTTCTTCGAGTGCGTCCAGATAACGTCTGTTGGTGTAGTTTTTCATGATGACTCCGTAAACAAATTCAAGGCATGAGCCTGCCGGGGAAAAGGCGCGATCCGGTGAATAAAAAACCTCTCGGGATGAGAGGCAAAGGTGAAAAGAGGATGCGTTCTCATCTTCCGGGCCAGCTCAACCCGGCGGAATTGGCACCTTTGGCAGGTCGGGGAAAGATAGTGCCCCGAGCACCGAGGTTGCCGAGGTTTCAAAGGGCCGGTCCCTCCACCTCTCTGGATGAGCCTATTTCTAGACATTCATCAATATATTTATCTTGGTTGCAAGGATACCATAAGCCGCAAATCCTTGTCAACCGGATATTGGCGGGCGGGAATGTCGGAAAACAACGGCTGCCTGATTGAATGATAAGCGTGTTCGAGTGCACGAAGGTTCTGATGCGGGGAATTTGGGGGTAAAGATATGATTTGCAAAGAATTGATAAAAAATGTATAAAAACAAACAGGCGGTGTTTCAACCAGAGTATAATTTTATATTACATATTTGTTTCAAATTGTGATAACGTGAAATTATGTTGACACGCAGTTGGAGTAGCGTATAATCAATTAAAGGAAGGAAAGGAGGTCAAAGGAAAAGATAGTTAGTGTATGGAACATAATACTTGATCAAATGTGAAAAGCAACCAAAAATCTATTTTTGGAGGAGAGATTATGAGACAAAAACGTATCTTTTTCCTGTTTGCATTGCTGCTGATTGCCAGTATGGCATTGGTTTCATGCAAAACCACAAAACCGGCAGCTCCGACTGCCGCAGCTGAGAAGCCAACTGCAGCCGCTGAAAAACCGACTGAAGCAGCTGTAGAGCCGACCGAAGAAAAGGCAGCCCCAGCTGAAAAGCCGTATAAAGAGATTCCTTACGAAGAGCCTCTTTCTGTTGCGGCAAAAGACTGTGACTACGGCGGAAAGATCAAGGAAATCGCCGCAGTGGATCAGTACACGGTGAAATTCAACTTGTGCAAACCCGATCCCGCTTTCGTAGCCAAAGTAGCCTTTACCCCGTTTGCCATTCAACCGCGCGAATATATCGAGTATACCGGCGGAACCGGTGAAATTCTCGAAAAACCGGTTGGCACCGGCGCTTATTACCTCGATTCCTGGAATCGTGGTGACAGCCTGATTTTCAAACGCTTCGATGATTACTGGGGAGACAAAGCAGTTGCCGGCACCGTTGTTTTCAAATGGGCAACTGAATCCGCAGCACGTATGCTTGAACTTCAGTCCGGAACGGCAGACTACATTACCAACATTACGGAAGAAGACATCGCCACAGTAGAAAATGACCCGAACCTGCAACTGGTTCCTTTGCATTCGCCAAACATTCTCTATCTGGCAATGACCAATACTTTCAAGCCGTTCGATGATGTCAATGTCCGCAAGGCGATTGCACTTGGCATCGACAGAAAACGAATTGTCGAAAACTTCTATCCGGAAGGTTCAGAAGTTGCCACCCACTTCACCCCTTGCAGTATCCCCAACGGATGCGCCGGTGATTCCTGGTACGATTACGATCCTGAAGCTGCCCGCAAGATGCTTGCAGATGCCGGCTATGCCGATGGCTTCAAAACCAAGATTTATTACCGTGACGTGTTCCGCGATTACCTGCCAAGACCGGGTGATGTGGCTGTAGAAATCCAGACCCAGCTCAAAGAAAACCTGAACATCGACGCCGAAGTCGTTGTGATGGAATCCGGTGAATTCATCGATCAATCGACCTCCGGTAAGCTGGACGGTTTCTATCTGTTGGGATGGACGGGTGACTATCCTCATATCACCAACTTCCTCGATTTCCATTTCAACCAGAAGAACCCGCAGTTTGGTAATCCCTTCCCTGAAATTTACGAACCGCTCGAGAAGGCTTCCCAGATTGCTGATCCTGCAAAGGCGGAAGCGCTTTATACTCAGGCGAACAATGCCATCAAAGACCTGGTTCCGATGATCCCCGTTGTTCACAGTGCCATTTCTTATGCCGCCCGTGCAGACCTGAAAAATGTCAACAACCCGCCGTTCGGTGCGCCGATCATGCGCCTGATCGATCCCGGCAAGGATACTCTGGTATACATGAAGAATGCCGAACCGATCAGCCTGTATTGCGCTGACGAAACTGACGGTGAATCGCTGGACTCCTGCCAGCAGGTTCTGGAAGGCCTCTATCGATACAATGTCGATGGAAACGCCGAACCGGCACTTGCCAAGGAATGCAAGCCCAATGAAGATTTGACCGAATGGACCTGCACCTTGCGCGAAGGCGTGAAGTTCCATGATGGTTCGATGCTCGATGCCAATGATGTCGTAGCCACCTGGGCTGCCGGTATCGATGCTTCCAACCCCAGCCACAAAGGGAATACCGGTGCGTTCGAGTATTACTCTTATCTGTGGGATGGCTTGATGAATCAGCCGTAACAATGGCAGTCTCATCAGCCGATGGGATGATGTAACCCCGGTGCGGGATAGCACAAAAAAGCGTGCTGTCCCGCATCTTCCAAAAATTTCGTACTTCCAAAAAATCTATCTGTTTTCGTGAATGAAGGCCAATGATTCAATATACGATCCGCCGAGCACTTCTTTCGATACCTGTTATCTTCGGAATTTTGGTCGTTACCTTTGTGCTTGCCCGCTCTATCCCCGGGGATCCTTGCAAGTCAATTCTGGGTGAAAAAGCCACGGCAGAGACTTGTGAACGGTTTACCCATGAGCACGGGCTCGACCAGCCAATTCCTGTCCAATTCGGTATTTATATTTCCAAAATCGGGCAAGGAGATTTTGGGGATTCCATTCGTTTCCATCGTCCGGTTTCCACTATTTTGATCGAGCGTCTGCCGACCACGATTGAGCTTGGTTTTGCCGCTCTGGTCATTGCTGTGATCATCGGTATTCCTCTGGGGGTAATCTCGGCAGTCAAAAGGAATTCGATCGTCGATGTGATTACGATGGTGATTGCCAATGCCGGTGTTTCGATGCCGGTTTATTGGCTGGGTTTGCTGCTTGCCTATACGTTTGCTTTGTTGCTGCGCAACACGCCTTTCTGGCTTCCGCCGTCAGGGCGGCTCTCTGCCGGCATTGTCGCTGTTCCTTTCTATGAAGTTTTCCATTGGGTGGTTACAAAAGATACACTGAAATTTCATCTGCTGGAATTCTTGTCGAATATGTTCATTTTGAATTCGCTGATTACGAGAGACTGGAAGGTGCTGGGTGATGCAATCAAGCATTTGATTCTCCCCGCAACGGCATTGAGCACAATTCCCCTCTCGATTATTGCCCGGATGACGCGCTCCAGCATGCTGGAAGTGCTGCGTCAGGATTATATTCGTACCGCAAGAGCCAAAGGGCTGGTCGAAAGGCTGGTGATTCTCAAGCATGCCTTCCGTAATGCCTTGCTGCCGGTAACTACGATCATCGGCTTGCAGGTCGGTACGTTGTTTGCCGGTGCAGTGCTTACCGAATCGATTTTTGGTTTTGCCGGAGTCGGGCGTATGCTTTTTGAAGCGATCACTGCCCGTGACTTTCCCATCGTGCAGGGTTTTACCATCGTGATTGCGATTGGTTATGTGCTTGTCAACCTGCTGGTGGATATATCATATGCATTCATTGACCCACGCATCAAACTGGACTGAGTAGGCTATGACCGATTCGAAACAAAACAAGACTACATCCGTAAAGAAAAGGGATTACCGGTCGAATAGTTTGGCAAAATTGACGCTGAGACGGATTCTCAAACAGCGCTCGGCTGTCATCGGTATTTCCATATTGACGATTTTGATTCTGGTTGCTGTTTTTGCTCCGGCAATTGCACCGTATAACCCGAATAAAGTACTCATTGGCATCGAGTCAATCAAGAAACGCGCTGCCCCGTGTATTCATTTGCTTGGATGTCCGGCAGACCAGCCTCAGCATATTCTCGGTGTGGACGGGAATGTGCGGGATGAATTCAGCCGGGTTTTGTTCGGAACGCGTGTTTCCCTGTTCGTGGGTTTTTCCACAGTCGGTTTTGCTATTGTGATTGGGACAATCCTCGGAGCGATTAGCGGTTATATGGGAGGCTGGGCAGATAATATCATCATGCGTTTCATGGATGTGCTGCTGGCGTTCCCGTCGCTGCTGCTGGCGATTGCTATCGTTACGGTTTTGGGGAGGGGGCTGCAAAATGCGCTGCTTGCCATTGCGATTGTCTCGATCCCAATTTATGCGCGCGTTGTGCGTGCCAGCATCCTTTCTGTGAAGGAGATGGAGTATGTTTCCGCTTCGCGTGCTTTGGGTGCAGGCCACTTGCACATTCTAATCAAGCGTATTCTGCCCAATGCGGTTTCCCCGCTGATTGTGCAGGGAACGCTGGGAATCGGTACGGCAATCCTGGATGCTGCGGCGCTTTCTTTTCTGGGATTGGGCGCACAACCGCCGCTTTCCGAATGGGGCACGATGCTCGGTTCGGAACGTAATCAGGTGTTCACGGCTCCTCATCTTGTTTTCTTCCCCGGGTTGGCGATCATGATTACCGTGCTCGCGTTCAACCTGATGGGCGATGGACTGCGGGATGCAATTGACCCGCGTTTGAAACGATAGAGGCGACTGTATTGGAGAATGACTTTGGCAGCTAACAACAACCAACCTCTCTTGGAAGTGAATGATCTCAAAACCTATTTCTATACGGAAGATGGTGTGGTCAAAGCCGTCGATGGCGTTGACCTGAAAGTGTACCCGGGTGAAATTCTCGGGCTTGTCGGCGAGTCCGGCTGTGGCAAGAGCGTTACTTCTTTCTCGATTATGCGGCTTGTCGACGAACCGGGCAAGATCGTCGATGGTGAAATCAGGTTCGAAGGAAAAAGCCTGCTCGAACTTTCCATCAATGAAATGGTTACGATGCGGGGCAACCGGATGTCGATGATTTTCCAGCAGCCGCAAAGCAGCCTGAACCCGGTGTTCAACGTCGGGTCACAAATTGCCGAGGTGTTCCAAATTCACCGGAAAATGTCCAAGAAGCAGGCGTGGGATGAAGCGGTTAAATTGCTGAAACTTGTGGGCATCCCGGATGCGGCGAGCAAAGCGCACGCGTACCCGCATGAAATGTCCGGCGGGCAGGCGCAGCGGGTGATGATTGCCATGGCGCTCGCTCTCAAGCCGCTGCTGTTGATTGCCGATGAACCTACCACGGCTTTGGATGTTACCATTCAGGCTCAGATTCTGGATTTGATTCGGGACCTGCGTAATCAATTCAACACATCGGTGATTTTGATTACCCATGATCTGGGGATCGTTGCGGAAATGGCGGACAGGGTTTCGGTGATGTACGCAGGCAAAATCATCGAAGAAGCGATGATCGATGCCATTTACGAACATCCTTTGCATCCGTATACGCAGGGACTGATTGCTTCGGTGCCGGTGTTGGGAAACGTCAAGGACCGTCTTGCCGTCATCCCCGGCTCCGTACCCAACCTGATTGATATGCCGCCGGGCTGCCGGTTTGCTCCCCGTTGCCAGGCACGCGTGAAATACGGGCTGGATATTTGTTTGCAGGAGGAACCGGCGCTGAAAGCCGTCGAAGACAGGCACAATGTGCGCTGCTGGCTCTATCAGGACGGGAAGGGTCACCAGGCAGTTTTGAAAAACCAAATCAAGCCATAAATTAACCCCAGGCATAGATGATAACCCATGGATTACAACGATAACCAAAAAATGAATACGAAAAATTTAATCGAGGTCGACCACCTGGTTAAGTATTATCCGGTTTACGGAGGCGTTTTCCGGCATGAGGTGGCGCAGGTAAAAGCCGTAGACGATGTTTCGTTCAATATCAAGGAAGGCGAGACGCTTGGTCTTGTCGGTGAATCCGGGTGCGGGAAAACCACGGTCGGGCATACGCTTTTGCGATTGATTCCGCATACTTCGGGGTCGGTTTATTTCGACGGCACGGATATTTTCGCATTGAAAGGAAACGCCCTCAAACCCCTGCGGCGGTATATGCAGATTGTCTTTCAGGACCCTTACGCTTCTCTTGACCCCCGCTTGCCGATTGGGGAATCGATCGGGGAGGGACTGAAAATCCATAAAATGGGGACCGCCAAGGAACGTGTGGAGATTGTCATCCAGACGCTGCATAAAGTGGGGTTGGAAGATTACCATGCATACCGCTATCCGCACGAATTTTCCGGCGGTCAGCGTCAGCGGATTGGGATTGCGCGTGCCCTTGCCCTTCAGCCCAAATTCATCGTGCTGGACGAGCCGGTTTCAGCGCTGGATGTTTCCATTCAGGCGCAGGTTTTGAACATTTTGCGCGATTTACAGCAGGAGTTCGGGTTGACTTATTTATTCGTTGCCCACAACCTGGCGGTTGTCGAGCATATTTCCACGAGAGTGGCTGTGATGTATTTGGGCAAGATTGCGGAAATTTCCCCAAGGAAAGCGTTGTTTTCACGTCCGTTGCATCCGTATACTCAGGCGCTGATGTCCGCTATCCCGATTCCGAACCCTAAACTTCAGCGCAAGCGTATTATCCTCACCGGCGATGTGCCCAGCCCGCTCAACCCGCCGACCGGCTGCCGCTTTCACCCGCGTTGCCCGTATGCCAGGGAGCGCTGCTCGGTGGAAACTCCCGAACTGCGTGAACTGGATCCCGACCATTTTGTTGCCTGTCATTTTGGGGACGAAATCAATTAAAGACGATTGAATTCAGGTGAAAACGAACAGTCTCTCTTCGCACCGGTTTTGAAGCAAGAGGGACTGTTTTTGATTTTGGGTGACGGTTCGTTTTGGCGGCAGCGTTTTGTATTTTTGTGCATTTCTGACACGGATTGCCGTATGACGATTTTGGAAAATCACTGGGGGCGTTCAACGAAATCGCCGGGGAAACGGGGAAGTTCGAACCAGGTGTTGCCGGCCTGGTGATGTGTCATCCGGAATCCGTATGAAAGATAGAATGCAACCGCACCTTGCCAGCTTGCGGTGGTTTCGAGAATCAATCGCCGGTATCCGCTTTTGGCGGCATTTTTGCATAGTTCATCGAGGATCAGACGACCGATACCTTTGCGGCGCATCTCTTTTTGCACCGACATTCGGACGATTTCGGCTGTTGCATGTGTTCCTGGCAGGTATGCGCCGGTTGCGATGATGGTTCCCCCGCTGCGTGCAATCAGAAAAAGCCCGGATTGATAGAAGGCTGCGATATCGTCCAAATCGGGGTTTTTGTCTGTTTCCATGGTCTTCCAGTGCTCTGCCAGCCCGGCAAGTACAAGCGCCCGGGCTGCCGCCTGGAATTCAGGACGAAAGGGGATGATTTCCAAATCCTGTATGGTTGTTTTCACTGGCGAATGCCTTTTGGATTTTGCAGTTTGGTTTTTGGGATTATACCGCAGCGTGTGAACAACCAAACGGTAACGAAAACCATGCTTGCTGTTTGCGCCGGTTTTGTGATGGCAGGGGAAAGAAAAAATCCTCCGGAATTCCGGAGGATTTTTTTGGTGTGGTGATTATGGTGGCTTAGGGCGTTTCGATTTTGCCTGTTGCCATCCGTTGATTGTAAATATCCTGCATGCGGTAGAGGTCTTGCTGCAAGATGAAGAAACCGTGCCAGTGTGCCCAGTCCGGTCCGCCCATCAATGCGCCCTGGCGGGCACGGCGGCCTTCATGGTGCCAAAGGTGGTAGTAAAGTTTCTGGAATTCATCCGCCCACGGATTCTTTTTGAGCAATCCTTTCTCGGCGAGTTCGGCACGCATCTTGGCTGCCGGTGCGAAGTAGGAGTCGTTGTAGAGTTTGATGGCGTCGTCGGCACTTGCAAAGAAACCGTCGGTGAGCGTGCTTGAATGGCAGGCGCTGCAAACTTCTTTCATTTCCGTGCGGCCTTTTTCACCGTCACCGGTGAGCGGCGACATGGGGTCGGAGGTATTGCGCACTTTGGATTCCGGCGCCCAGGCGTTCCAGTAAAGGCGTTTGGAAACGTTGTGCGTTGTAGCCAGTTCACCAATTCCGCTCATGTGGCAGGTGGCGCAGGTAGGCGCACGATAATCGCCCGGCTCCCAGTCTCCGGCGTCGCTGTCCCATTTCCAGTTTTCGCCTTCGGTGGCGTAAATTTGCCCGTGTTTGCTGTTTTCGTAAATTTCGATATCGGGATGGTCGGGACCGAGGTGGCAGCTGGCGCATGCATCGGGTTTGCGGGCTTCGGTGATGGTGAAGCTGTGGCGGGTGTGGCAAACCGTGCAGTTGCCGACTTCCCCGTTGGGGTAGACATTGCCAACACCGGAAGACGGATAGGTCGATGCTGTGGGTACTCCGTTGTCATCCAGTTCGAAGCGAACTCCGTGGCATTGCATACACCCGGTTTCTTCGGAAACACCGCTAACGTCCGGATGGTTTTGCCCTTCGTGGACGTGAATCAGGGTTTGCATTTTGTCTTTGGATTCGACCTGCAAGGCTGCGCGGTGATGCCCGCTGGCGTCGAATTGTTCCACTTCATCTTCATGGCATTCGGCACATTTGGATGGCGGGACGAGCATGGAAACCGAAACGGTAAGATCCTCATGGCCTTTGACGTTTTTCAGTGCCATTGGGGAATCGGGGTCGGCTTTGTGGCAGTCCAGACAGGAAACGCCTTCGGCAGCGTGCCTGCTTTTATCCCAATCTTCGACGATGCCATGGGTTTCTTTGGCATGGCATTCGATACAACCGCGGGCGTCATCCGTGATGCCTTTGGCATGGGGTGCGACGCTGGATTCAGGCGAGGCTGCTTGTTGTTTTCCGCCGCAGGCAGACAGCAACAAGGCTGCGAACAAAACAAAGAAAACAATCGTTAGTCTCTTCTTGTTTTTCATATATTCTCCTCATGGTTGTTTATGCTTGTAAAAATAAGAGAGACCTTATTCATCAAAATGATATCGATACTTGGTCTCGAGCAAGTACATGTTCAGGTTTTCGTGGCCGACACCCTCATGGCAATCTACACATTGGCTGTCGACGATACCGGCGAAGTACTTGGCATGTTCGCCTTTGCCAGCGGTAACGGCTTTGAGATTCCGGTGGCATGTCAGGCAGCCGGAATCGTATACGTAGGCATTGTGTTCTTCCCGCTTTGCCTGCCAATCGAGTGTGGATTCGTCACGGACAAGGGTTGTCCAGATATCGTGTGTGCCGGAGCGTGCCTTGGTGAAGAAATGGGCAACAACGTTTTCGTGCGATGTGTGGCAGTCTGTACAGGCTGCCATGATTCCTCGCGGATTGTTGCCGCCATGAACGGAGTCGCGGTAGGATTTCACCATTGGCTCCATGGCGTGGCACACGTTGCAAAAATCGGCGTGTGATGAAATCTCGATGCCCGTTTCAGTTACCATCCAGGAAATAATTACCAGAACAGTAAAGATACCAATGCCGCTCAGCCATTTAAAAATTTTTTTGCGTTTTTCCATCTCACCTCCATCTTGCACAGGCTAACAATAATAATATAGCCCTGGCGCAACTGGCTTAAACGGTTCCGCAGGGTTGAAGTCCCGGTTTTTTATTAATCTTGCTCTCATTATAGCACCGGGAACTTAATCAATCTGTGATATAAGTTACAAATAAGGCTTGGACTCAGGTGAGAAAATGCGTGTAAAGCCGTTCAATTCTTCGGGCTTTCTCTATTTCCCCTGAACGAAGCGCAGTGCGTATTCAGCATCCGGGTAGTGGGGTTTGACTTCGAGTGCATGGGTGAAGTCGTCGATTGCCCCTGCAATGTCTCCTTTGCGGTAAAGTGCCCAGCCGTGCCAGAGCAAGGCTTCTTCCGAGTTGGGGGTGCGCTGCAAGGCGTATTTCGTCAGGGTGAGCAGGTCATCGATGTTACCGCTATGGAATGCTGCCAGGAAGGGCCCGAATTGGTAGCGCAACATCCGCTGAGGCAAACCGATGGTGCGCGCTTTGTCATAGGCTTTTGCTGCTTCGCTGTATTTCCCGAAATATACCAGATTCGTGCCTACGTTGAACCAGGCGAAAGCATTTTTCGGGTCTTTTTCGGCTTCTTTTTGGGCTGTTTCGAGGGCGCGCTCGCGGTTCCTGGTTTCGTCCCAGTCTTCGCCGAGAATGGTGCGAACTGCCTCTTCTTGGTCGGGGAGATAGGCAACGATGTATACCCGATTGAAAGACTGCCAGTAGGCATTGAATTTTTCGTAGGGGAAGGAGTGTTTGGTATCTCTGTAAGAATCGACGACATCGAAAGCCCCGGTTGTATCGTCGTAGCCGACGACCAGAATGTAATGGGCTGCCCAAAGATCATCGTGAGGCCAATAAGGACCGTCGAAGTAAAAGCTCATTTCTGCCATCACTGGGATACCGGCAGCAACCAGACGCTTGATTTGTTCGATATGGCCGCCGACGCGGTAAATCGTTTTCAGCCAGCCGGCGTTGTTGCGGGTGTAGTACACCAGTTCTTCGACATTGACGTTGCGGTCGTTTCTTGCCGGCTTGATCAGGTCGGAAATATCAAATTGGGTTCCTTTCCAGCCGTAGAAGCGCAGATACATTGCCAGTGTTGCCGGGCCGCAATTGTTCCAGTCCTGCTTTTCGCGCGATGGGTGAGGCAGATGAACCGCATCGGGGATGGGGGTGGGTGTGAATGTCGGCAGGGGCGTCGGTGATGGTTTTACCGGGGTGTCTTCGGGTGTTGCCGGAAGAGGGGTGGTTGTGATAATTGTGATGGCAGGGGTTGGCAAGGAATCTTCTGCCAAAGGGTTTTGGGAAACCGCTGTGGGCAGCCCGGAAACAGGGTTGACGACACCGCGCAGGTACGTTGCGGCAATATCCAGCCGCCAGGAAAGACGCCGGTTCACAGCAGGGATGCGGTAGAGCAGGAGTGCAAGGATCCCCAGCAGGATGAATCCGGCAGGAATTGTCAGTAATCGTTTCTTGTTCATGGGGATTATTGTATCGCGAAGGTGCGATTGTGGGTAAATCCGGATATTGCTGTGCAGCGTGGGGCGACGGGCTTGCCTCGATGCAAAGATGCTTGCCTTTCGAAGCCTGTTCCTGATTGATGACGGGCGCAGGGAACTTCCCTGCAACGGTTTGCTTTCTTTTCCGGGATGGCTGCTTGCCCCGGTGCTGCAAAATGGGGCAAGGCTCCTGAGGTATAATTAAGCAGGATTTCGATTGTTTGTTTCACCTTTTTATGTGTTGATTTGTGAGGAGTTAACCGCATGAACTTCGACCTGACTCAGGAACAGCTCATGGTGCAAATGATGGTACGTGATTTTGCACAAAAAGAAATTGCCCCTACGATCCGTGAACAGGACAGAAAACAGGAAATGGCGCCGTTCGCATTGCCAAGGATGGGAGAACTGGGGATTTTGGGCATGTGCATTCCTGTGAAATACGGCGGTCAGGGGCTGGATTATATTTCTCTCGGGCTGGCTTGTGAGGAACTCGAAGCGGTCGATACGACTTTGCGTGTTGTGCTTTCCGTGCATACCGGTTTGTGCAGTTTGATGCTGCTGCAATGGGGGACGGAGGCGCAAAAAGAAAAATATCTGGTTCCATTGGCTCAGGGGAAACGAATTGGCTGCGGTGCTTTCACAGAGCCGGGTGCCGGATCCGATTTTGCCAATATTCAGGGTACGGCGCACAAAGACGGCAATGACTATGTGCTCAATGGTGAAAAGATGTGGATTTCGCTGGCGAATGTGGCGGATGTTGCCGTTGTTACCATGCGGACGAACCCGAATGCCGCGAAAAAAAGCCAGGGGTTGAGTACCTTTTTGGTCGATTTAACCAGCCCCGGCATAACCAGGGGGAACATTCACGGAAAACTCGGCGTGCGTGCGGGGTCGACAGGCTGGATTGCTTTTCAGGATGTGCGTGTGCCTGTCGAGAATCGTATTGGAGAGGAAGGCGAGGGGTTCAAAATTACCATGTCGGCGTTCGACAACGGCCGGTATACCGTGGCTGCCGGAGCAACAGGATTGATCCGGGCGGCAATGGAAGCGAGCATTGCGTATGCCAAGGAACGGAAGACTTTTGGCAAACCGATTGCCGAACATCAACTGATTCAGGTAAAAATTGCAGGAATGACGCGGGATTATGAAATCAGCCGGTTGTTGTATCTTCGGGCGGGGTTTCTGAAAAACAAGGGTGTGCGTAATACGCGGGAAACATCCCTGGCCAAGTGGTTTGCGACCCGGGCTTCTTTCGAAGCTGCCAATGAGGCTGTTCAGATCCACGGCGGGTATGGGTACAGTGACGAGTATGACGTTGAGCGTTATTTACGGAATGCAAAAGGGGCAATGATTTACGAAGGCAGCAATGAAATTCAACAGTTGATTCAAGCCAGCTATGCTTTGGGTGCCCGCAAGGATAAACCGCTGCGACGGGAGTTGCCCCCTTACGATGAAACCGTTTGGCAGGAAGAACAGGGATAAACCGGTAGCCGGAAGCAGGCGGTAATCAACCGCTTTATTGGTAATCTGTTTCGGATGTATTAGACAGGTGTATTGAACGTTTCCCAAAAAAGGAGGTAGCCTTGAAAATCGTAGTGTGTGTCAAACAGGTTCCGGATTCCGCTGCCAAGGTCGTAGTGGAAGAAGGACAGATAACCTGGGGAGAAGCTCCGATGGTAATCAATCCCTGGGATGAGTACGCTGTGGAAGCGGCATTGCAAAAGGCAAAGGAATGCAGCGGAAAGGTGGTTGCACTTGGGCTTGGCGATTCCGGAAGCACGGAGGCGCTTAAGCATGCTTTGGCAATGGGGTGCAATTCGGCTTTGCTGGTTTCCGACCCGGTGCTGTCTGGTGCGGATAATCTTGCTGCTGCCGGCGCCATGGCTGCTGCTATCCGCAAACTCGGTGATGTGGATATGGTCGTCTTTGGCAAGCAGGCAATCGACAGTGATACGGGGATGATGGCGGCACAGGTTGCCCGATTGCTGGGCTGGCCGGCGCTGACGCTCGTTTCGGCAATCCCTGAGCTGGATACAGAAGCCAAAACGGTGCGCGTTGTCCGTTCCATCGAGGAAGGGAAACAAATCGTTCAGGGGAAATTGCCGGTAGTAATCAGCGTGGGCAAGGACTTCGGAGAACCCCGTTATCCATCCTTCATGGGAATTCGAAAAGCCGCCAAGGCTGTTATCCCTGAATGGGGTTTGACCGATTTGGAAATGGCGCCTCCGGAGCCGCTGGTTAATTGGGTCGAGGTGATGAACCCGCCTCAACTGGCAGTGAAAACCGAAATGATCGAAGGCAGCTCGGCGGAAGAAATTGCCGAAAAGCTTGCGGACAAGATTATGGCAGAGAAGGTGCTGTGATGGCGAACAAGGTATGGGTTTTCGTAGATCATTTTAAAGGGGAAGTTCTTCCGGCATCCTGGGAGGCAATCGGAGAAGGACGTGAGCTTGCGGAAAAACTCGGCAGCGGTGTTACTGCGCTGGTCTTTGGCAAGGATATCGAAAACGTGGCGGCGCAAGCCATTCATTATGGCGCTGACGAAGTGCTGCTGGCGGATGACGATACCTTTTTGGATTACCGGGCGGAACCGTTTGCAGGGCTGCTTTCGAAGCTGGCGGGTGAGTCTTCGCCGGAGGTGGTGCTCTTTCCGACCACCACGCGGGGGCGGGAACTGGCTGCAATGAGTGCGGTGGATTTGAAAACCGGTGTGCTGGTGGATGTTACCGCCCTGAACCTTGAAGACGGGCAACTTGTTGCAATCAGGCCTGTGTATGCCGGAAAGGTTTTGGCAAAGGTTCGCTGTCAGTCGAAACCGGTGATCATCACGCTGCGCGGGCGGGCTTTTGCAAAACCGGAGGCAGATCCGGCGCGTAGCGGAATAATCACGAAGGTGGCACCGTTGCTTGCGGAGGATGAAATCACAACGCAGGTAGTGGATTATGCCACGGCTGAGGGTGGCGTGAGCCTGACGGATGCGAACGTGATTGTTTCCGGGGGGCGCGGTGTGGCAAACCGCCCGTCATTGACGCCTCCGGAGGGTATGGATGAGAAGGAAGCTGAAATCTGGCGGGCACAGCAAGGTTTCAAACTGGTGAGTGAGCTGGCGGATGTCCTTGGTGCTGCGGTGGGGGCAAGCCGTGCGGCAGTCGATGCCGGCTATATTTCTTATGATCACCAGGTTGGGCAAACGGGAAAGGTGGTTTCTCCGGATGTATATATTGCCTGCGGCATTTCCGGCGCGATTCAACATCTGGCGGGTATGCGCACGAGCAAGGTGATCGTTGCGATCAACAAAGACCCCGATGCCCCGATTTTCCAGCTTGCCCGTTTTGGTGTTGCAGGTGATTTGTTCGATATTTTGCCGCCATTGGTTACTGCGTTCCGCAAGCGCCTGGGAAAATAACAGGCTCGTTTTCGGGGCGGGTTTTCGTCCCGGTGAAGTGTGTATCACGAATCCGGCGGGGCGGGTTTTCCTTGCCGGAGGAGCACTTCCGGTGAAGGTGAAAGGGGCAGGTTTCATCCCTTGACAGCATTTCCTGCCCATGATAACCTTGCGCCCGTTCCTATTTATCAGCAATTTCGTTTGCAGGTTTTTTGCGAAAGCCGGAGCGATTTTGTAAGACCTATGAAAGATGGAGTGATGTAAGAAATGTCTGAACGTTTAACTGGAACCGTGAAGTGGTTCAATGCCCGAAAAGGCTATGGATTCATTGGCCGTGAGGATGGCGAGGATGTATTCGTTCATTATTCTGCCATTGATATGGATGGATACCGCCGCCTGGACGAAGGACAACAGGTCGAATTTACGATCGAAGAAGGCCCCAAGGGTGTACAGGCTGCTAATGTAGTTCCACTCTAGGATTCCAAGCCATGCTGTTCGTGTAATGACACGAATCAGATAAAGGAATCAATCGGAAGCCGCTCGCAAGGCGGCTTCTTTTGTTTTAACCAATTGCCTGACAGGTATCGGTGGAAGAAAAAATCGGGTTGAGGCATTGCCTCAACCCGAA
>CAYWFK010000056.1:0-18477 GCA_964457375.1 uncultured Anaerolineales bacterium | reverse complement strand
TTCACGCAAAGAGTTCGTCGAAAAGTTCCTTGACTTTGTCTTTGGAGTAAGCCAGAATCTCGGCGCCTTTCTCTGTGATCGAATAATATTTCCGGATTTTCCCGTTGATGTTCTTTTCTTCCACGTGCAGGTATCCGTCTTTTGCCATGTTGTGGAAAATCGGGTAAAGCGTGCCGTAAGAAATCTCGTACCCGTGTCTTTCGAGTTCCGCCTTGAATTCCTTGCCATATATCGGAGCGTTTTGTGCATGGTAAAGGATGTGCAGATTGATGATTCCAAGCAGAAATCTTCTGACCAGTTTGTCCGTTGCCGGGTTGGTGTCTTCTTTCATGGTGTTTCCTCGCTTAATTCCCGGCTGCCGTATCAGTGGGTGAATAATCCGCTTGCTTTTGCTGGAGCATCAGACTTGCCAGGAATATGATGAATCCAATCATACCAAGACCCGCTGCAGTTAGGAAGGCTGTACGCGAGTTGTAACGCGTCCAGATTTGCCCCATGAGTACCGATGCCGGTAGAAGGAAGATACCGATAATCGTATTGAGTACTCCATAAGCGGTTCCCCGGTTTTCTTCTTCGACAATATCGGCAACGTAGGCTCTGAATACACCATTGGACAATCCATAGAAAACACCGTAAGCGGCGAAGAGTGCCCAAATCATCCATGCCTGAGTGGCAAACCCGAAGAATGCATAAATCACGGCATAGTAAATAAATGAGAACGAAATCACCGGTTTTCTGCCGATTTTATCCGAGAGCGAACCGAGCAGCGGGGATGAAATCGTGCATACGATATTGTAAACGACCCAAAGGACGGGAATGAGAAAGGTATCGATTTTGACTTCCTGGGCTTTGAGGATCAGGAAGGCGTTGGATGAGTTGCCCAAAGCGAAGAAAGCATTGGCAACGAGAAAGAGAATGAACGCTGTATCGAGGATTGCAGTTTTCTTTTTCTCTTGCAGCTGCCGGACTGCCGGTTTGATTTCATCGGTGAATTTCAGAAAGATGAGAGCAATCAGACCGGGAATTGCCGAAACGAGAAATGTAATTCGCAAGGCGTTGAGTTCCGATTGGCTGTCGCGTAAAAAGTAAAGCACGAGCATTGCCAGCAGCGGGCCGCCGATTGCCCCAATCCGATCCATTGCCCGATGGTAACCGAAGGCTTTGCCTTTGATTGACGGGTGAATGGACATCGACAGGAGGGCATCTCTTGATGGCGTTCGTGCTGCTTTCCCTATTCTGTCTGAAAAGCGGATCGCCATGACGGTTGTCCAGTGACTGGCGAAGAAGAAAAATGGGCGGGAGATCGCCGATAGCCCGTAACCGAAGAGGATGAAGATTTTGCGTTTTTGCAATTTGTCCGAAAGACGCCCGAAGACGGTGCGGAAGAGCGATGCCGTGGATTCGGCAATCCCTTCGATCAAGCCAAGGATTGCAGGGGAAACGCCGAGTGAAGCGAGAAAGGTGGGGATGAGCGGATAGACCATTTGGCTGGATAAATCGGTGAACAGGGAGACCATCCCCAGCGAGAGAACGTTTTTCCCCAATTTATGTTGTTCTTTTTGGGGAGCGGTGTGTGTTGTTTGACCGGTTGTTTGCGTCATTGTATCTCCTTTCGATAGCGAATATCGATATTATGATACTCAGAATGGAGAATGATGTCAAGATGGAATCACAAAGGCGTTTTGTTTTGGAAAAGCAGGGGAGCGGCAGGTTCGTTCTTCACATTGCGGGAAATGCAATGCGGAGAGTGATTTGCTCTCCGCATTTGTCGATGTGCCGCTTTACGGGTTGTTTATGCCGTGATGATTTCGGGTTCGACCTTTTCGAACTGGCTGTTATACAACTCGGCATAAAACCCTTTATGTTCGAGCAGTTCGTCATGGGAGCCTTGCTCGACAATGTTCCCGTCGCGCATGACCAAAATCAGGTCTGCATTCTGGATGGTAGAGAGACGGTGAGCGATGATGAAGCTTGTCCGTCCTTGCATCAACCTGTCCATGGCTTCCTGAATGAGGATTTCAGTATGCGTATCGACCGAACTGGTGGCTTCGTCCAAAATCAGCATTGGCGGGTCAGCCAGAATTGCGCGGGCGATGGTCAGCAGCTGTTTTTGCCCTTGCGAGATGTTGGTGACCGCTTCGTTGAGTACGAAGTTATAGCCGTCGGGCAGCGTGCGGACGAAGTGGTCGACATGAGCGGTTTTCGCTGCAGCGATGACTTCCTCCATGGTTGCATCGGCATGCCCGTATCGGATGTTGTCGGCAATTGTGCCGTTGAACAGCCAGGTATCCTGCAAGACCATGCCGAACAATTTGCGCAGGTCGGCACGGGTAAACTTCCTGATGTTGATGCCGTCTATCAGGATTTCGCCGGCGTTCACGTCATAAAAACGCATCAGGAGTTTGACCATGGTTGTTTTGCCTGCGCCTGTCGGACCCACGATAGCCACTTTTTGCCCCGGCTCGATCTTTGCAGAAAAGCCCTTGATGACGGCTTTATCCGGCAGGTATCCGAAATGGACATCGCGGAACTCCACGCGCCCTTTGATTTCATCCAGACGGATGGGAGATTGGGTGTCATCCGGCTCTTCTTCTTCCTCCAGAAATTCAAAAACTCTCTCGGCAGCAGCAACAGTGCCTTGCAGCACATTGGAGATGTTCGCTAATTGTGTGATTGGCTGGGTGAAGGAACGCACATATTGAATGAACGCCTGGATGTCACCGACGGTAATCATGTTGCGAACGGCAAGCCAGCCGCCAAGAATGACGACGATTACGTACCCCAGATTGCCAATCAGGCGCATGACAGGCATCATGATGCTGGAGAAGAACTGTGATTTCCAGGCAGAACCGTAGAGCGTGTTGTTGTACTTGTCGAATTGGGCAATGCTTTTTTCTTCACCGTTGAATGCCTTGACAATGACATGCCCGCCGAAGGTTTCTTCCACTTGTCCGTTGACGTGCCCCAGCGTGTCTTGCTGCTGGCGGAAATACTTTTGAGACTGCTTGATAATCACCATTACGACCAGCATCGATACCGGAACGATGAGCAGGGCGACGATTGTCATTTGCCAGCTGATGGTGAGCATCATCACCAGTACGCCGAGTACGGTTACCAGCGAGGTTGTGATTTGCGTGAGGCTTTGGTTGAGCGTTTGGTTGACCGTATCGACGTCGTTGGTGAGCAGCGAAAGCACTTCTCCGTAGGTGGTTCCATCGAAATAGCGGAAGGGAATACGGTTCATTTTCGCCATGATTTCCTTGCGCAGCTGATAGGTAACCTTGATGGCGACGTCGGTCATCAGCCAGCCCTGGGTATAGCTGAGGATTGCAGAAAAGATATACAGCCCCAGTGCGGTGAGCAAAATACCGGCAATTTTACCGAAGGGCACTTCGCCTGTGCCGGCAAATTCCGCCATCACTCCTTTGAACAATTCCGTTGTGGCATTCCCGAGGATCTTCGGGCCGATGATGGAAAACACGGTCGAGCCGATTGCCAAAGCAAAGACGATGATGACGACAACTTTGTAAGGGCGAAGATAAACAGCCAGCTTTTTCAGCGTCCCTTTGAAATCCCGGGCTTTTTCCGGCGGTGCACCAATCATTGAATGCCCGCGTCCCATGAATTTTCCGGGGCGCATTGGCGCCGCCTTGCTTTTGGGTTCTGGAAATTTGTGTGGTTTTTGGTTGCTCATACGAGCGCCTCCTGTTTCAACTGCGATAGCGCAATCGAGCGGTAGACATCGCAGGTTTGCATTAAGTCTTTATGTGTACCCATGCCGATAATCCGTCCCTGGTCAAGAACGATGATCTTGTCGGCATTCTTGATTGTTGCCACGCGCTGTGAGACGATGAGCACAGTGCTGTCTCCAAGGTATTTCAGCAGGGCATGGCGCAAAAGGGCATCGGTTTTGTAGTCCAGCGCAGAGAAACTGTCATCGAAAATGTAAATCGGGGCTTTCTTGACGAGTGCGCGGGCAATCGTCAACCGTTGTTTTTGACCACCGGAGAAGTTGACACCGCCTTGCGAGACTTCCACTTGCAGTTTTTTCGGCTTGGAAAGTACGAATTCTTCTGCCTGGGCAATTTCCAATGCTCTTTGCAGGGTGGCTTCATCTGCGTTTTCGTTTGCAAAGCGCAAATTGGTTTCGATTGTGCCGGTGAAAAGGTTGCTGGTTTGGGGAACGTATCCGATTTTGTCCCGCAATTCGTTCAGGGTAACCTCGCGGATGTCTATCCCATCGATGAGAATCCGTCCGCCGGTTACATCGAAAAAGCGGGGAATCAGGTTGACCACGGTGGATTTTCCGGAACCGGTTGTTCCCATGATCCCGATTGTTTCACCTGCACGGATGCGGAAAGAAATGTCATGCAGGATGTCATCCTCCGCTTCCGGATAGCGGAAGCAAACATTTTCGAATGTGATGTCTGGCCGGAAAGGCGTGGAAAAATGTTTCGGGTTTTCGGGGTCGAGAATGGTTATCGGCGTTTCCAGAACATCGGCAATCCGGTTGGCGGAAACATCTGCCCGCGGGAACATGATGAAGAGCATGGAAAGCATCAGGAAGGCAAAGACGATTTGTATCGCATATTGCATGAAAGCCATCATGTCGCCAACCTGCATCTGTGCCTGGGCAACTTCGTGGGCACCGACCCACAGGATGAGCATGGTTGCACCGTTGAGAATGAGCATCATGAATGGCATGACAATGACGAAGACACGGTTGACAAAAAGATTGGTTTTGGTCAATTCCTGGTTTACACTATCGAACCGTCTTTCTTCGTGTTTTTGGCGGTTGAAGGCACGGACGACCATCATACCGGAAAGGTTCTCGCGTGCAATCAGGTTGAGGCGGTCGATTAGTTTTTGAATGAGTTTGAACTTTGGCACTGCCACGGTGAAGATCGTTGCAATCAAAGAGAGCAGGATGACGACAGCCAGCGCAATAATCCACCACATCGACGCGCTTTTGTCCAACGCTTTGATCACTCCGCCAATGCCGATGATGGGGGCAAAGAAAACCATACGCACAAGCATGACGGTTACTGATTGAATCTGGGTGATGTCGTTCGTGGAACGGGTGATCAGGGATGCTGTCGAGAAACGGTTGAATTCAGCTCCGGAGAAGCGCATCACGCGTTCGTACAGGACGCGGCGCAAATCGCGCGCCAGACCGGCAGCAATTTTAGCGCCGAGAAAACCGACAGCGATTGTAGCCAGTGCGGAAATCAGGGCGATCAGCAGCATTTGTCCGCCAACGCTGAAAATGTAGGCATTCTGAATGGAGGAAGTTTGCATGCCCAGTTTTTCGTATTCCGACAAGGTAGCCCGGGCAGCTGCCTGCCGGATGGCGCGTTCACCGCCGAGAGATTTGAAGCGGTCAGCCAGGGAATCGAGCAAGGCGGTTTTGCGCGCTGCCGGCATCCGTTCCATGGCGGCGAAAATGTCTGTTCCCGGGGGAAGCTTGGAAAGATCGAAGCCCGCATTGGGCATCAGTTTGTCTGCCTGGGAAGGGTCTTCCTCGATTTTCTCCAACCCGAAAACGAGAAGCATCGGTTTGCTCATCACGGTTTCGAGACGCTGACGGGTTTCTTCATCCATCGATTTCAAAACGTAAACCGGCTCGTTTGCCAGTGCAGGGTATTTTTCGAGATATGCCGTGTAATCGGGCGTTTCCGAAGTAATCAGCGAATAATTTGCCAGCACGTCCTTTTTCTCCTCTTCCGAGAGAAAAATGGACATGTGGTCCAGGGTGCTTTGGCGCATGGCTTGCAGCAGCGGGCTTTCGACACCGCCTTGCTGAATGCCTACATTGACAATCCGGGACATGTAGTCGGGGAGTGCCAAATCGGCATTGGCTTGAACGAACAAGAGGACAATTGCCAATACCAAGAGCAGTGTAAATGGTTTGAAGTACTTAAGAATACGTGCCATATATTTCTTGTGCTCCTATGTTTGTTTGATGGTTGCTAGCTCAATGGTGAGAAGGGTGCGATTCCTGCTCGACTTCCGCAAGTTTTTCCGCAAGCAGGGAAAGCCCCCGGGAAATCAGTTGTGTTTCTTCGGGAGACAAGCGGTTCATCAACGTTTCGATCCAGGCTTGTTGGGAAAGCATGCTTTCTTTCAAAAAGTTTTCGCCTTTTTCCGTGACGTAAAGCTGCTTGCTTCTACGGTCGTGCGGATTTTCCTGCCGTGTAACCAGATCCATTTGAACAAGTTTATCCAGAAGCTGACTGGCTGCCGGATTGGTTATGCCCAGTTTTCCGCTGATATCGGAAACACTGCACCCGCTGTTCTTGCTGTGATAGTAAATTTGGCGCAGGGCAATCATCTGTGTGATCGATAAGCCGCTTTTTTTGGCAAAGCGCCGGAAGCCTCGCATGGATTGATGCAAAAGCCTGACCATGGTTTTGCGGAAGATCACTTGCAGATCGTTACTTGGATTTTCCATAGTTTACCTTTCTAATATATTAAGTGCGCTTATATATTAAGCAAGATAAAGCATTTGTCAAGGGTGAATAATGGAGAGATACCTGTAAACAGGACTATTGGCGGATTGGGGCGGCTGGTGCCGGTAACCTGTCCGTGACCAGCCGGTGGCTTCGGAAGAGTGAAATCAGGTGGGGGGTGTTTGCTCCGAATGGTACAATATGGGAAAAATAATCGATGCTGGAGAAGCTGATACAATGAAAACGATCGTCACCCGCCAAATCTCTGAAGAACTGTTCCTCATTCGGACAATCGACCAACACGTTCAATATTTCGAAGCATTGTGGGATGTGCCGGAAGGGATGGTCTACAATGCCTACTTGCTCAAAACATCCGAGGGGGCTGTGTTATTCGATACGACCAAAGCGCGGTTTACCGAGCCGTTCATGGAAGCTTTGAGTATTCTGGTTGACCCGGCAGAGATCAAACATATCGTCATCCATCATATGGAGCCGGATCATAGCGGTGCTTTGCCGGCGGTGCTGGAAGCTGCCGGTGCCCAGGTGACCGTGTGGGGGCATCCGTTTGCCAAGCGTTTGATTGAAGGCGGTTATGGGCTTTCCCCGCAATTTCAGCCGGTCAAAGACGGAAACACACTGGAAATTGGCGGCAAGAAACTCGTGTTTTATCAAACGCCCTGGCTGCATTGGCCCGAAACCATGGTAACCTGGCTTCCCGATGAGAAAATATTGCTAAGCGGCGATATCTTTGGCAGTTACGGAATTCCTGATGGTATTTTCGATGATGATGATGATGACTTGCAGGAATATTTGCATCTTGCGCGTGAATATTTCGTTTCTGTCATCGGGCATTACAAGGATTATGTGCTGAAAAGTTTGCGTAAACTGGAAGAAAAGGCCATCGTGCCGGAGATGATTCTATCTGCACATGGATTGCTTTGGCGGAAAGAGCCGGGAAAGATCATCAACAAGTATGCGGATTGGGCTGTCGGAAAAGCCAAAAAAGGGAAAGTGATTGTGGCTTATTCTTCCATGTACGGATATGTGGAAAAGGCTGTGTGGGTTGCTGTCGAGGAACTCAAGCGGCGGGGATTTCACCCGGAGGTATTCCGTTTTACAGATGAACACCGCGATTCGGTCGTGGATATTTTAGGGGAGTTGCCAAACTGCGAGGCAATAATATTTGCCACGGCGACGTATGAGGCGGGTGTCTTTCCATTGATGCGTCAGCTTATCGAAGAAGTGGTGCACAAGGCGGATTATCCGAAGCCGGTGTTGCTGCTCTCGATTTTCGGGTGGGCTTGCATGGCGGGTAAACAGCTCAAGCCGGTTTTCGAATCGAGTTCTTTGCAGCTGGTGGATGCAGTCGGTTTCAAAGGGCTGCTGCGTGATGAAGACAGCGCACACATCATCGATGGTGTGGATAAACTGGTGACTGCAATCGAAGGTAAGTAAACCGGTTTCGTCCTCCGGCAGACAGGGATGAGATGCGGCCGGCTTTTCCGGTTGCCGGGCGGCATCTGATTAATCATTACCCGCTTCGGGCGCAGGCTGCGTATTGCAAATAAAAAAGCCGCGTAGAGTGCGCGGCTTTTGAGTTTTTCCGTGAAGGCGGGTTTTACGGGGTGAAGGTTACGTCTGCCGGCATTCCTGGTTTGAGGTTGCCATCCGGATTTGTAATGCGCAATTTGACAGCGTAAACCGTATTTTGCCTTTCTTCTTTGGTTTGGACGTTACGCGGGGTGTATTCCGCATGGTTCGAGATGTACGAAACAACCGCAGGAAAGGTTTTCTCCGGGAAGGAATCTGTTTTCAAAACCGCTTTTTCACCCAGCATGATTTCACCGAAACGATTTTCCGGAATGTATACCGTTACGTACAATGAATTCAGTCTGGCGATGGTCAGGGTGCTCATGCCGGGTTGCACGAGTTCTCCGGTTTCGATACTGCGTGTAGCAATCACTCCGCTGACAGGGGCGTAAACGGTAAGCTTCTGCGCCTGAACCTGTAACGTGTTCAATGCACTTTGTGCCTGCGCCAATCCCTTTTCTGCCTGAACGATGGCTTTTTGGGCTTGTTCCACGCCGACTTCAGCTTGTCTGACGATGGCTTTTGCCTGTGCCAGGGCGGCGTTTGCCGATTTTACAGCGGGGGAATGAATGCCGGTTTGTAATTGATTCAGGTTGTCCAGAGCGGTCTGGTAACGTTCTTCGGCGGTTGCCAGATCTGCCCGGGCTTTCATCAGGGATTGGGCATCCTGGGTTGTCAACAAATGGTCATAGGCACGCTGGGCTGCATCCAGCCGGGATTTGGCTGTATCGTAAAGATTTTGGCTGGATTTGTTGAGTTCCGAACCGCCGTTGGCCGAGGCTGCTTTGCGCTGATACAACATGCTGGCAACGGCAAAATCAGCACGTGCATCGAGTAAACGCTTTTCTGCCTTGCGAATTTCTTCGTTGTCGATGCGGGAGAGGATGTTTTGATAGGCGTTTTTCTTTTCCTGCAATGCTTTTGCGGCAATCCCGACAGTATCTTCTGCGGCTGTGATTCTCTCGTCCTTGGTGAAGTACCACAAGGGTAATGAGAAATCGTTTGGCGGGTTTGTCTGCCACATGGCAAGGCGGGATGGCTGTTCTGCTTCACGGGCAATGCCGAGGGTCAGGGTGTATTGAGCCTGGGCGGCTTGCACGCCGGCTTGTGCAGCGTCGAGTGTTGCTTCTGCCAGTTTTTCGCCTGTTTTGACGCCATCGAGCGAAGCACGGGCTGCATCGACCGCAGCTTGTGCCTGACGGATTTGTGCATCCAATAAATCGTTTTCGATGCGAAACAATTTGTCGCCTGCCTGTACCTGGTCCCCTTCGTCGACGAAGATTTCGGCGACGACACCACCGGTTTGCGGCGCAATCAGAATATCGGCTGCCTCGATGATGCCGGATGCTTCGATTGCCGGTTTGTTTTCCGGTGCCATGCTGTTACAGGCTGTGGCCAGCATAGTGAAGACGATGGATAGAAAGAAAAGAGTTGATTTGCGAAGCATGAATACCTCCAAAGTATGCATGGGAAAACCATGCAAAGTTATTTCATTGCGGCAATGAAAACATCTTCCAGAGAAGGTTCTATCCGGGTAATATTGTCGACCCGGATGCCTTCCCGCCCCAGTGTTTTTTCGATGGTTTTTATGATTCCTTTTGACTTCGGAACGACAACATGGACAAGCGTGCCGTAGAGTTCGATGCTTAGCGGCGAGAGCTTGTCTTGCTTTTCAGCATTGCGCAAGGCTTCAATCGTCCGTGCCGGTGTATCCGTTGTAATTTCAATGACCCAGCCTTTCATTTTGGTTTCTTTGATTTCAGAGGGTGTTCCCAGCGCGATGATTTTTCCGCGGCGGATGAAAGCCAGTCTGTGGCAGTGCTCCGCTTCGTCCATGTAGTGCGTGGTGACGAAGATTGTGATGCCCTGTTCGACAAGGTTGTAAAGCAGGTTCCAGAAAACACGGCGTGAAACAGGGTCGACCCCGGCGGTGGGTTCGTCCAGAAAGATGATTTCCGGCTGGTGGAGGATGGCTGCACCGAGTGCGAGGCGCTGCCGCCAGCCGCCGGAAAGTTCACCGGTCTTCGTGTGTTCACGGCCTTCAAGCCCTGCCAGGTTGAGGGCGGATTCGATTCGGCTTTCGAGGAACCGGTTTTTCAACCCGTAGGCTGCGCCGTAAAACCTCAGATTTTGGAGGACTGTCAGGTCGTTGTACAGGCTGAACCGCTGGGACATGTAACCGACATGGGTGAGCAATTCCGTGGTTTTTTGATGGACATCCAGCCCCAGAATTTTTACTGAACCGTCGGTTGGGGTAAGCAATCCGAGGATCATGCGAATGGTTGTGGTTTTCCCTGCGCCATTGGGTCCCAGAAAGCCGAAGATTTCTCCCCGGTGAACTTGGAAATCGATATGATCGACAGCGGTGAAATCACCAAAACGTTTCGTCAAAGATTGGACAACAAGAGGATTAGAGGTCATAAGATACTCTTTACAGTTCTTTCAATCGAGAGACCGGCGAACGAAGCGCAAGGAAAAGAAGCCGATGATTAGTCCCAGCGCGAGCAATGCCAGAATGTTGGGCCACAAGGTTTCAACCCCGGCGCCTTTGAGCATGATGCCGCGGAGAACGGTGAGCCAGTGATGAGCCGGAATCAGGTTGGCAATCCATTGCATGGGAACCGGCATCCCCTCGACAGGGGCGGCATAGCCAGTGAACATGAAATCTGTCATCCCGACAAGCATGACCAACAGGAAAGCCTGGTGCTGGGAATGGGAAAGCACGGAAATTACCAAGCCTTTACTGAGTTCCACGAGCATGTAAATCAGGGCGATTCCCAGAAGCAAGAAAATCGAACCCCGCAGCGGCAGCTTGAAGACAAAACGGATGACTCCCAGCATCATCAGGAAATCGGTGAAGGCAATCAGCACAACCGGAATGGCTTTGCCGATGATGATATCCAGTGAAGAAAACGGCATGACAAGAAGCTGTTCCAGCGTGCCTAGTTCGCGTTCGCGGGAAAGGGATAATGCGGCGAAGAGCAAGACGACGAACTCGAGCATCAATCCGAATTCTGCCGGGGTGGTGTAAAAAGCATCTTTCAGAGCTTCGTTGAACCAAACCCGCAGGCTGAAATCGAAGCCGCTGAATTGTTTCGGGTCGAGGTTCATGCGTTCGATGACCAGGGATTGATTGAGTTTGTAACCGACGCCCTGAACAGCGCGAAATGCCTCCGTAGCGGGGATACTTTCTGCACCGTTGAGAATCACGGAAAATTGAGGCTTTCCATGCGGATCCTGCATTTTTGTTGCAAACCCCGGTGGAATGATTACCGCAGCGGTAATCTTGCCGCGTACGATTGCCCGGTCGATGGTTGCTTCGTCATTGGCAAAGCCTTTCAGGTCGAAGGTGCCGGTGTTTTCCAGCGCAGTAACCACCTGACGGCTTGCCGGACTGCGGTCGTAATCGAGTACGAGCAGCGGCAGATTGGTGATAGGCCTGGATGTTGCCCAGGCGACCATGACCAGTTCCATCAATCCTCCGAGGATCATGAATGCCGGCATCCACCAGTCGTTGCGTAAATGGATGAATTCTTTTTTGACGAGTGCAAGTATGCGCATCATATTTTTTTCCTGAAAAACAGGGCTGCAATACCGGTGAATACAATTCCCTGAAAGATAAGCATCACGACAAATGGCCAAAGGACATCCAGGCCGTTACCGGGCAGAAAGATTCCGCGGGTAATTGCCGCGTAAGGTGTTCCCGGCAGGAACATGGCTTCCATGCGCATTTCTTCGGGCATGGAAGCGAGCGGAAAGAAAATTCCGGTGAGGAAGAAACCGGGGAAGAAGATGACAAGGAACGATAGTGCCAGGGCTGCTGCCTGTGTGCGCATGAATACACCAACCAAAATTCCCATACTCAGGATGGCAAACAGGAAGACAGCCGATAGCAAAAAGAAAAGCAAAAAGCTGCCATTCAGGGAAATGTGAAACCAGGCGATTGCCAGCAAAGGGATCAGTGCCACATTGACCAATCCGGTGAGAAGATAGGGCAGGATTTTGCCAATCAGGAGTTCGAAGCGCCCGATGGGGGTTGCCATTAATTGTTCCAGTGTGCCATGTTCCCGTTCATGTGCCAGTGCCAATGCTACGGATAGTGCGGGCATACCGAGCACCATCGAAATCAGACCGGGGATGATGTCGTTGCGCGGTTTCAACCCGGGGTTGAACCAGGCGCGTACACGAATATCCAATGGCGTCAGCGATTGGGGTTTCATGCCCATACTTTGCATTTGCCGGCTCAATGCTTCTGTGACATAAGTCTCGGCGCGGCGGCTGATGTGTTCGACTGCAAAACCGCCGCTTTCCGGTTCCGTCCCGTCGATAATCACCTGAATGGGCATTCCTCGCATGGTCATCATGTCGGTCGAAAAATCCGGGCTGATGACAACAGCCGCTTTGATTTTTCCCTGCATGAGCAGTGCATCCAGTTCCTCGAATTTGTTTACTTGTGCAACGAGATCGAGATCGTTTCCGCTTGTAATCTGGCGGATGAAAGTCTGTGATGCCTGGCTGTGGTCGTAATCCAGAATGGCGATTTTTACATGGCGGAGGTCGACTGTCAGGGCATAAGCCATGAAAAGAAGCAGCAATGTCGGGGTGAAGAGCACCAAAAGCAGGGTGCTGCGGTCACGGATGATATAGTGGATTTCTTTGCGTGAAACTGCGTAAATATGATTGAGTTTCATAATCGAATTGCCCGGTTCGTTGTCATGGTAAACCATGCGGATGAAGAAGAAAGGTGATTCATTCTTGTTCCTTTTCCAGAGTGCGGATCATGGAAATGAAGGCTTCTTCCATGCGAGGCGGGGTAGCTCGAATCCCTTCATATTCGAGCCCGTGCCTGATCATCGATTTTTCGATGTGCCTGATGCGCTTTTGTGCCGAATCCACGAGAATATGCAGGGATTCGCCGTAGGTTTGGACTTCCTGTACGCCTTTGAGTGCGCTGATGACCTTGCGCGCTGCCCGCCAGTCGCGGGAACGCAGTTCGATAACTTCGGCGTTCAACTTTTGGCGAATCTCTTGTGGCGAAGCGTTGATAATCAGTTTGCCGGCGTAAATCAAGCCGACTTTCGAGCAGCGGTCTGCTTCATCCATATAGGGGGTGCTGACAACGATTGTTGTGCCTTGCAGGTGAAGTTCTGTCAGAATATCCCAAAATTCACGGCGGGCAATCGGGTCAACACCGGTGGTAGGTTCGTCCAGCAGGAGAATTTGCGGCTGGTGGATGAGCGTGCAGGCAAGCGCCAGTTTCTTTTGCATGCCGCCGGAGAGTTTGCCTGCACGGCGTTCCCTGAACTCTGTCAGCCCGGCAAAATCCAGCAAGCGCGCAGTTCGGGTTGCACGTACTTTGGAAGGCACATCGTAGATTTCAGCAAAGAAGGATAAATTTTCCATTACGGAAAGTTCGCTGTAAAGCCCGAACTGCTGTGCCATGTAACCGATTAACGGTTTCACCGCTTCGGGATGTGATTTGATGTTTACGCCTGCCACCCATGCATCACCGGCAGTGATATCCAGCAGCCCGGCGAGCAGGCGCAGCGTTGTTGTTTTTCCCGCTCCGTCGGGGCCCACCAGACCGAACAATTCTCCAGCCGGTATTTTTAGGTCGATGTTATCGATTGCGCAGGTTTTCTTGAAAAAACGCGTCAAGCCTTGCGTGCGGATCATGAATTGGGTTGTTCCCATATCCGGGTTATTCTCCTGTGAGAAATTTTGTCGTTGCCTGATTGCTGACTATGCTTGCCTATTTTTTGGCGTACCGGATGACCCACAGAATCAGCAGGGCGCCAATCCATGGCTCTGATACCACACCCAGCCAGCGCAGCGTTTCGCTAAAACCCATGGCGGGTATCACGTAATAATCCAGCAGACCGATGGCAACCGTAGATAACACGGCAACAATGTAATCGCCTTTGATGCCGATTGGGCGGTTGTCTTTCCAGATTAGTCCTGCAAGATAACCGACAATCAAACCGACGATGATCAAAATGATGAGTAAAACAATGATGTTCATGAATACCTCCTAAGTGGTTTCGTCAATTGTTTGGCGTACCCGGTTAAGGCATGCTGCCGGTTTCCGCTTCGTTTTCGGAGCGGGTTTTGCTGATGTCTTTTTCCGGTTTTTCAACGCCATCCGTTTTCATGCCTGCGAGTACAAGCCGAATACCGGATAAAATTTGCGATTCCAGGTCTACCGCTGAAGAATCGTAAACCCAGAGCAAAATCGAGCCTTCGAAAATTGCCCCTAATGCAAGTGCAGTTTCCTTGGGGTCAACATCCTGAAATTCCCCGTTGCGAATGCCATTCTGAATGACCGGCACAACCATTGCGACATACGTCTTGAGATATCTGCGAAAGGATTGCTGGACGAGTTTGTTGCGGAAGATCAACCCCAGGAATTCATAGGTAACCGGGATGAAGCGCCACCAGTTTTGAAGCCGTTGGGAAAGCGATGTGAAAAATTCCATCAGGCATTCTTCGGAGGTGAGACCATTGCAGTTTTCATCGAGATCACGCATTTCGTATTTGAAAAGGTGATCGAGCAGGGAAGTGATAATGGCATCTTTGCTTTTGAAATATAAATATAGTGTACCCTTGCTCAAACCCGCCTTGGCGGCGATATCATCCATCCGGGTTTTGGCAAACCCTTTTTTGGCAAATTCATCGGATGCGGCTTCGAGAATTTGTTTTTTGCGTTCTTCGCTGACATTCGGTTTCGGGGACATCGGTTTATACACTCCTATGACTGACTGGTCAGTTATTATTAGAATACACCCGGTTCGGAGGAATGTCAAGTGATTTTTCTAAAATGTTTTTCGATTTGCCTTCACAAGTTATGCCTGTGGTGAGGTTTTCGGGCAAGGTTGTCAATTTTATGGTATTATTAAAAGAAATATTCCGGTTCACGAAAAGAATATATGACAAACGATGATCACAATTGATCTGTCGATTTACGGTCTTTTAGCACGCGTAGCGGGTGGCAAGTATATCGCCCAGGTGGAACTGCGCCTGAAAGACAATGCGACAGTCAGTGATATTTTTGAACATTACAATATTTCACCGGAAGAGAAGAGTTACGTGTTTATCAATGCTATTCTCTGTGATGTGCCGGGATTGAATGCCTCGGCAGAGGAGCGCCTCAAAGAGCACGACCACGTGGGGATTTTTTCAGACGGTTACATGTGGCCTTATCAATACCGCAACGGTGCCCCCATCTCCAAACGTCTGGAACGGGCAATGAAAGAAATTGATATGCTGCATCACACTTATACAAACGGGCAAGAGTAATGTTCGTTTGTTTTTTATTTAAGAAAAAAGGAGAGAACTATGGCGAGAAAACTGTTGCGGATCAATATGACTACCCTCAAAGCCACCTATGAGGACATGCCTAAAAAATGGGCAAAGTGGGCTGGCCGCGGACTGACTTCATTTATTGTCAGCGATGAAGTCGATCCGACTTGCCATCCCCTGGGACCTAACAACAAACTGGTGATTGCTCCCGGATGGGTTTCGGGTACGCCGGCAGCACCGAGCAGCGGACGAACTTCTTTCGGGGCGAAAAGCCCGTTGACGGGGACGATCAAGGAATCCAACTCAGGCGGGCTTTCCAGCCAGAAGATTGCCAAACTTGGGTTGGGTGCAATCATTATCGAAGGAACCCCATCGGACGGCAAATGGTATACCCTGTATATCACCAATGACGGCGTTCAGTTTCAGGATGCGAGTGAGTTTGTCGGCAAAGGGATGGAAGAAGTAGACAAACTTTGCTGGCAAAAATACCCCAACAAGCCGGCTGTTATCGGCATTGGCCCGGTTGGTGAGATGAAGCTGAGTAATGCCGGCATTTCGGTGAATGACCCGGAAAACAACCCCGGACGGTACGCTGGACGCGGCGGGCTTGGGGCGGTGATGGCATCACGCGGTATCAAGGTGATTGTCGTTGACGATAAAGGGGGCCCCGGTGTCGAAATTGCGGATATGGAATTGTTCAAGAAGGGGCGCAAGAAACTGACATCGGCGATTCTGGCGCACGACCTGACGAAAAAGGGCGGCGGTTTGAATGCTTATGGCACGGATGTTTTGATGAATATCATCAACGAAGCGGGCGGACTGCCGACACGGAACTTCAGCGCCGGTCAATTCGAAGGGGCTTCGAAAATCTCCGGCGAGATGATTGCCGAAAGGGTCGAGGAACGTCATGCGGGTGAAACCGGGCATGCCTGTCATCCGGGGTGTGTCATTCAATGTTCGAATATTTACCCCGACAAGGACGGCAATATCATGGTTTCCCCGATCGAATATGAAACGGCTTTTGCGCTTGGCTCGAATTGCGGTATCGACGATCTGGACTACGTCGGGATGATGACCAAGTATTGCAATGACCTTGGGCTGGATACAATCGAAATGGGCAATACGATTGCCATCGCAATGGAAGGCGGTTTACTGGAATTCGGCGATAAGGAAGGCGCGTTGAAGCTCTTCGATGAAATCAAAAATAAAACACCGCTCGGACGCATTCTCGGGCAGGGTGTGGAAGCAACCGCCAAAGCGTTTGGTGTTCATCGTGTGCCGACTGTCAAAGGCCAATCCATGCCGGCTTATGAACCGCGTGCCATCAAAGGGATTGGCTTCACGTATGCGACGACGACAATGGGCGCTGATCATACCGCCGGTTATACGATTGCCCCTGAAATCGCTGGCGTGGGCGGGAAGGTAGACCCGTTGACTGACAAAGGCAAGGCGGAGCTGTCGCTGGTTTTCCAGGCGACCACCGCTTTCATCGATAGTTCCGGTTATTGTTTGTTCATCGCTTTCCCCATTCTGGATATTCACGAAGGCTGGGAAGGAATGGCGGAAACGGTTGCCGGGGTGATGGGATTGAATATCACCGGTGATGATGTGGTCGCTCTTGGCAAGGAAATTCTCAAGCGGGAGCGCCTGTTCAATGAAGCAGCCGGATTCTCCGAAGTGGACGACAGACTGCCTGAGTTCATGCGCTATGAGAAACTGCCGCCGCATAATGTTGTCTGGGATACGCCTGACAAAGAACTGGATCAGGTTTACGCCTGGGTACACGCAGCTGCGGATTAGGCATGCTGGTCGAAGTCAGGGTCTTTGCTACGCTTCGCCGGTATCTTCCGGAATTGGGTATCGGTGAAGCAAAAACCGTCGATGTGGCACCGGGGACGACTTTCGAAAAACTGGAAGAAATCCTTGGGCTGCCGAAGCGTGAGGTGAAAGTGATCATGCGAAACGGCTTGCATGTGGCACCTGACGATATTCTGGAAGATGGCGACCGGATCGCCTTCTTCCCGCCGATTGCAGGCGGATAAGAACCTTTTGATTTTCCAAAGACCTTCCGGTGAGAAGCGATTACCTAACCACCGGAAGGTCTTTTTGATTAATACGTTTGCGAAAATCGCCTGGAAGATAGTATACAAATGCGGTAAAATAAATCAGGAATGTGATTGGTATTCATGTGCGTCATCAGGTGACAAGGAAAGGCCGGTATGATTGAAATACGAATATTTGGCAGGTTGAGAAAGCGTTTCCCCCGAAGCGAGAAGCAAGGCAGCAGTACGATCATCCGGGTCGAACCCCGCGGGGAGGAAACCCTCGAGATGCTGCTTGGGCGTCTGGGCATTCGGGAAGATGAGTTGTTTACTATTTTCGTCAATTCGAAATTGCTCACAACCCATAACCGCATGGCGGAGTGGCTGGAATATCAGCAGGTTTGCGAAAACTGTCATCGCTGGAATTTGAGCATGGTTGTTCAGGACGGGGATAGAATCGGTTTGTTCGGGCGGGATATGCCCGCTTTGGTTATCTGAATTTCCAATTGCTTTTTTCTTCAGACAAAAAAGAAGCCCGCCAACTTTCAGGCGGGCTTGTATGTTTCCGGGAAAGGAAACGAAAGGGGGTGTTTAGTGGCGTTCTACCAGCGGTAGATACAAGTAATGAGTTGCAATGCTTTCATAGGCGCCGATATCTACCCCGTCTCCCTGAGGCCGTTTCACCATTGCATAGTCGTTCTTGGGAGCATGTTCTGATGAACCGCTGTCGATACACGGTGAATCCGGCATGAGCTGGTAATTTCCGTTGTCGGGATCGACGAACTGCGGATCTTTGCTCAGGAAGAAAGACAACGAGGTCTTGTTGGAACTGCCGGAGGTGTTTCCCCAAACGTCATTGTTGCTCAACAAAACGGGTTCATCCGATGCGTTGGCAAGGTGAACGCCGTATCCGGCGTTGGATGCAACGATGTTGTTGACTAGCGCAAGGTCAGCATCATTCAGCACGATACCGTCAGCGTCGTTTTGGACGATGGTGTTGTTGGTTATTGTGATTGTTGCAAGGCTGGAGAATGTGTAGATACCCGCATCGGGATTTTCCGTGATGATGTTATTGACGATGTTGGTATTTTTGCTCA
>CAYWFK010000055.1:0-18663 GCA_964457375.1 uncultured Anaerolineales bacterium | reverse complement strand
TTTTCCGTCGTCCGGCATCGGAATTCATCGCCCGTTTCGTCGGGGTCAGGAACGTCTTCCCGGCAGAAATCAAAGCAGCTGCCACCGAAGAGACGGTTTTACTCGCTCACAACGGATTGGAAATTGCCGCACTCACCCGCCTGAAAGGGAAATGCCATTTCTCCATCCGCCCCGAAGATATCATCCTCTCCAAGGAAATGCTGCAATCCAGCGCACGCAACCATTTCCCTGGCACGGTAACCGCAATTGCCAACCGCGGTATGCTGGTATATATCACCATCGCAGTCAAACCGAAAAACAACCCGTCATTAGTCACACAGTTCATTTGCGCAATCACACACCGCTCCCATGACGAAATGGCGCTCGAAACCGGCGACAAAGTAACCATCAGTTTCAAAGCGTCTGCCGTGCATGTTTTCTGAGCTTGCCAAAACATCCCGTTGAAGCGGGGAGCGCAAGGGGAAACGTTCCCCGCAAAACAGGAAACCATTCCTCAAAACACCCGTATTTACCCGCCAACCGTCAAGAAAAACTTCTTGCCCGGCCGGCAGTTACAGCGCCGGCAAACGAAGAAAGTCATCATGGCTTTCCCGTTTGATATGCCTGAAAAGCAAAAACGGACGAAGAAATCAGGTCAAGGCAAAAAGGGCATTATCCGGTATAATGGCGTGAGTTTGGTTAATTGTAAGACAACTAACCTGGAAACCAAAGGAGATGAAACAATGGAATTCGAAGGCTATTGCGTAAAATGCAGAGAAAAACAAACCGTCAAAGACGGCAAAGTGGAAGTGGCAAAAAACGGCCGCAAGATGGTCAAAGGAAAATGCCCGGTCTGCAACACCACGATTACCCGTTTCCTGCCAAAAGATAAAGCAGCCTGATTATTATCACTTTTTGTCAAGAGCTCCATCCCAAACCCTTGCGACGCAAGGGTTTGCTGTTTCTTGCCTGCCAGCATCAGGGCTGCCCGGAAGCCTGTCTGGAAAGGGAACGGGTTTCATGCTAAACTTAGCATACTGAACTTTCTCCGTTACAGTGAACGGATGAACGGGTTTCAAAAGATCATCGAAGGAGTGAACCATGTCAGGAATTATCTGTGCAATTCGAGGCGGCCCATCCAGCCAGCCGACAATCGAAAAAGCGATTGCCCTTGCTCACGAAAGGAACCTGCATATCTACTTCGTTTATGTCGTCAACCTTGATTTTATGGCTTATTCGTCCAGCACCCGTCTGCACACCATCAACGACGAGCTGGAACATTTGGGAGAATTCATCCTCCTGACGGCAAAAATCAAAGCGGAAAAAACCGGTGTTTCTGCCGAAGGTATCATCCGCCACGGGGACATACGCGAAGAAATCATCACCGTCTGCCGGGAACACGACGCCAATTTTGTCATTTTGGGCAAGCCGCGCAGAGAAGATGAGAAAGATGCCTTTTCCGATAACCGCCTCGAAGAATTCATCAAGAAAATCGAGCAAAACACGAACGCAAAAGTTGTTCTTGCGGAGGTGAACCCAAACAATGAAGCATAAACATTACTGGATAGTGATCATCGGGTTGCTTGTCGGTGTCAGCCTGTCATTGCTCTGGCAAAATCAGGCTTCGCGCGCTTCTGTCAGCGAAAACGAGACCTATATCATCGGGGAAATCGCAGACAATCACACCCAGCCGGTTGTAGATGCCAGGGTTGTCTTGTTCAGCACGGCGGACCCTGAAACAGCCCTCAGTGAAGCAACTACCCAGGCAGACGGCAGGTTTGCCTTGCCTATTCCGGAAAGCCTGCCCCAAGACGAATTATTCCTGCAAATCAAACGTGCACATTTTGCTGCACACAAACGCACGCTTACGCCTGAAGAAATCCGTCAGCTGCACGCCGGCGAAACAATCAATCTGCCAAACATCACTCTGGAACGGCAAATCACCGCCGGTTTCTGGATTGCCACGATCGTTTTCGTGTTCGTTTTGATCTTGATTGCCACAGGCGTTTTTCATAACACCCTGGCAGCCCTCACCGGAACGGCTATTCTCTTCGTTGTCAGCTACCTGGGACACCCGCTTTCCGAAACACTCTATATTTTCAACTTCCACGATGCAATCAATTACATCGACTGGAACGTAATCTTTCTCGTTATGGGGATGATGATCTTCATCGCTGTAATCGAAAACACCGGCGTTTTTCAATGGCTTTCCTACTTCGCCTACCGCATCTCCGGCGGGCGGGTTTGGCTGCTGGTACCCGTGCTGATGCTCATCACGGGAATCGCATCCGCTTTTCTGGATAATGTCACCACAATGCTGTTGATGACGCCAATCACCCTGCAAATTGCCATTGCCATCGGAGTCAATCCTCTGGCAATGATCATGCCCGAAGTGCTTGCATCGAATGTCGTTGGAGTCAGCACACTGGTCGGAACGCCGACCAACATCCTCATCGGCTCTTATGGCAAACTTTCATTCAACGACTTTCTCACCAATCTTACACCCGGCGTCATTGTGGCTTTCATCGGGTTGATTATTTACAGCCTGCTGCTTTACAAGAAAGATTTTGCCAAGGCAAAAGCAGCCTCTCCGGAACTGCTCGCCATGCTGGCGGAACGCGGAAAAATCACGAAACCGGAACACCTGAAAAAAGCCGGAATCATCGGTGCCGGCATGCTGCTGATGTTCATCTTTGGTGAAAAGCTGCACCTCGTCCCTGCGGTAACCGCCCTGGTCAGCTCGACAGCCCTGATGATCTGGATCAAGCCGGATATCGAAGAAATGATCGAAGCCGTAGACTGGACGACCCTGGTCTTTTTCATGTCCCTGTTCATCGTCGTCGGCGCGATTCAGGAAGTCGGCTTAATCAGCATCATTGCCGATTCCATCGGAAACATTGTCGGCAACAGCCTGATTTTGACGATGCTTTCGGTCATCTGGCTGGGGGCGATTTTGTCGGTCTTTGTTGCCAACATTCCGTTTACGGCAGCCATGCTCCCCATTGTCGGCTATCTGACCCTCACCGTTCCGGGAGCAGAAACCAAAGTGCTGTATTACTGTCTTTCCATCGGAGCTGCCCTGGGAGGCAACGGCTCCCTCATCGGAGCTTCCGCCAACATGGTCACTGCGGGAATCTCCAACAGCGTCGGGTATCCGATTTCCTACGCTTACTTCTTCAAAAAAGGTTTCCCCGCAATGCTGATCACCGTTACTCTGGCAACCTTGTGGCTGCTTTTCCATTTTCTGGTATAACCGGAACAGCCGCAATATCTGCCAGTTGACATTCGCAAATCGATCGCAGGGAGTACGGCTATGATACCGCTGCAAGATGACGTTCGTTCACGCACCTTTCCCATCATGAACTGGCTGCTGATTGGTGCAAATATCCTCGTCTTCTTTTTCATGCTCTCACTGGGAAAGCATGCCAAAAACCTGGTTACTGTTTTCGGCATCGTCCCGGTGCGTTTTCTCACCCGCTTCGGCGTGTTCCAGTTGATGACACTCTTTACCGCCATGTTCCTGCACGGCGGCTGGGCACATATTTTCAGCAACATGCTCGCCTTGTATATCTTCGGTGACAATGTCGAAGACCGGATGGGTTCCGGGCGCTACCTGCTGTTTTACCTGCTTTGCGGTATTGCGGCTGCCGCCCTGCACATCTACTTCAACCCAAACTCGACCCTGCCGACCATCGGTGCCAGTGGTGCCATCAGCGGCGTTTTGGGTGCCTATCTCGTCCTTTACCCAAGAGCACGGGTGATGACACTCATCCCCATTTTGTTCATTCCCTGGTTCGTCGATATTCCCGCTGTATTTTATATCGGCGGATGGTTCTTTTCACAATTGCTGAATGGGCTTTTATCGATTGTCGGCAGTACGCAAACGCTTGGCGGGATTGCCTGGTGGGAACACATCGGCGGATTTTTATGTGGTATGCTTTTGGTAAGGCTCTTCACAGCAAGACGCTATTATCGGCAGTTGTATACAGATGAACTCAGACCCTGGTAACCAACCAAAAACAAGGAGGTAAACATGGATCTTCTTTCGTTGTTCTGGATTTTCATCATGCTTGCATCGTTACAACCTGTCATCAAGCAGAAAATGCTCGAATCCGCCCGTGTCCGTCTGATTGCCGGTTTCGAACGCGAGCGAAAGAGCCGTGTGATTGCCCTGATTCACCGACAGGAAACGCTGAGTTTTCTGGGTTTCCCGCTGATGCGCTATATCGATATTCAGGATTCAGAACAAGTCCTGCGTGCCATCAAACTAACCGGCAGTGATGTACCCATCGACATCATCCTGCACACGCCGGGAGGGCTGGTGCTTGCTGCGGAACAGATTGCCAATGCCCTCAAGAAACATCCTGCCAAGGTCACCGTCTTCGTACCGCATTACGCCATGTCGGGCGGAACGCTGATTGCTCTGGCAGCAGATGAAATCGTCATGGACGAAAACGCCGTCCTGGGACCCGTCGACCCGCAGCTTGGACAGCAGCCGGCCGCTTCCATTCTCAAAGTGCTGGATCGAAAACCCATCGCCGAAGTGGACGACTCGACAATCATCCTGGCAGATATCGCCGAAAAAGCCATCCGCCAGGTCAAAGCAACTGTTACCCAATTGCTTGTCGATAAAATGGGAGAAGAAAAAGCCGAAAAGCTTGCCACGGTAATCGCCACTGGCACCTGGACACACGACTACCCGATTACAATCGAAAAGGTACGTGAACTGGGACTGAACGTCAAAGCGGAAATGCCGGAAGCGGTTTACAAGCTCATGGCGCTCTTCCCGCAGACATCCCAGCGCCGCCCCTCCGTGGAATACATTCCCGTTCCGCACCCGGGCAACACACCGCCCAATTCATCCAAACGCAACGGGAATCCTTCCTGAACCCAAACACACCCCTCAAAAGAAATAAAAAAAAACGCCGTCAAAACCGACGGCGTTTTCACTTGGCTGCTTGCACTCACTACGCACATACCTTATCAGGCCAGTGACACAAAACCCGGAGCCTTGTTCAATCAAGCGCGCTGATGCCTTCCGCAAGAGCGACCTTCCCCGTCGCCTGTACCGGGACTTCATGCACCTTGCGCATCAAAATCGCCCCCGCAAGTGAGCTTAAACCTGCCAGTACGAAGAGCACCGGATAGCCGAGAAAAGCCCCGGGAGCAAAAGCATTGACACCATCGATCAAAGGACCTGCCAGACGGCTGGCAGCACTTGCCCCGGCTGTCGCCAAATTCGAAAGCCCAAGATATTTGCCCCCTTCATCCGCAGGAATCAAATCCGTCGCCAGTGCCCAGTTTACGCTCAGAAACATACCGGTCGCCATCCCGACAATCGCACCAACCGCATAGAGAATCATCAGGTCGCGAACGAACAAAAGCATGAAAATGCCCGCGGATGCCATGACGCCGGCAAGGATGTTCATCCGTTTCCGCCCGATTTTGTCAGAAAGCATGCCGGCAGGAAAGACGAGCACCAGCACACCCAGCCCAATCGTCGCCATCAGCTTGCCGGTTACTTCGGCGGCATTGGCAAGATGCAAATAATCACGAATGAAATACTGGGCAAAGCTTTGCACGGCAAAGATCCCCAGTAAAATCAAAAAACGGGCAAGAAGCAGCCAGGCATAATCCGGGTATCGCTTGCGGTCGAAATGCAGCAAGTCTTTGATGGATACTTTCGCTGCTGGCACACCCTTTTTCGACAAAGGTTCTTCCGGCAGGGTGAAAATCGTGAAGAATGCACTCGCCCCCAGCACAAGAATAATGACCATGAACGCATCAACTACATCTCCCCGTCCCATCAAACTACCGGCAACCAGCGAAGTTACAACCAGACCGCTCATATCGAAAAGATTCTTGATGCCCGATGCAAGCCCCCGTTTTTTGGCAGGCACCAAATCGGGAATGATGCCTTGTGCAGGCCCGTGAGCAATATTCGATGCTCCCTGCAAAAGCACGTAGGTTATCACAATTCCCCAAAGCCCGTTGGCTTTCGACATCAACATCAGCAGGAGCATACTGGCGAGCGTTCCGCCGGCCATCCATGGGCGGCGCCTGCCCCAGCGGGTGCGTGTACGGTCGCTAAGCCCGCCGGCAACCGGCTGAATGAACATCGCCAGCAGCAAACCGGCAAACGTCATCCCCCCCAGATAAGTGTTCTTCAAATTTTCAGGAACGTAGTTGAGCAAAAGCGCAGGAAGAATAATCGGATGCAATCCATTCCACATAAAGGTTGTTCCAAACCAGGTTACATTGATTGCAAGATAATGCCATTTCTTCATCGCTACGCTTCTCCCAATCGTTAGTTTTCGTGTCAGCCATGATAACACAGGAACATTCCGACAGATGCTTGCGCGTGGGGGTAAATTCCGCACACCGGCAATACAATGCTTCCGCAGCACCGCCTGATGAAGAAACGAAACCCTTGACTTCCATTCCCCCTGCAAATCCCCCGCACTGCCCTGCGATAAAACACATCCGAACCATCAAAAAATTTTTTATGCCTGCCTTTTTGCAGTTAGTTTACATTACAAACCGGTTTGTGCTATTGACAACCAGCGCAAACACCGGTAGAATACAGACGGTTTATATTACAAACCTGTTTATACAATAGGAGATGCGAGATGGAAACGATTATCGACGAAGCAAAAAAACGAGCGTACCGTTACTGGACAGAAGACGGATTGCCCGAATTATTCATCGGGGCGGGGTTCGTCAGCTACGCGCTGCTGTTATGGTGGTCAATCAAGCAAGCCTCCGGGGTGGGGATTATGTGCAATACGCTCTTTCTTCCCGTGTGGATTCTGCCGGGAACGTGGATCATCCAAAAGGTCAAGGAACGGGTCACCTACCCGCGCACAGGATACGTAACCTACCAGCCAATGTCACAACACAAAAAGAAGACCTTGCTTGCCGGCGTTCTTGCCGCCATGGTGCTTGTTGCAATCGTGTTTTTCAGCGATGCGTCTGCGCTGCTGTTCACCATCCTCTTCGTATTGATTTTGGGATGGATCACCTGGCAGCAAAAATGCCTGCGGTTTGCTTTCTATACGCTGCTTGCTCTGGCAACCGGTTTGTTCGTGTTTTTCAACCCAACCATCTTTTCTGCCGGTGGCGGGCAAGCGGCATTCGTCGACATCAACATTCCCGTTTTGTTGATCACCGGAGCAGCCATGCTGGCAGGCGGCGGGATTACGCTTGTCAGGTTCCTGCGCACGCATCCCCCGGCAGGAGATTTATCATGAACGGGAACGAATTCAAGCGTTTTCCCAAAATCGACCCCATCATCCACGCACCGGCACGGCTGAAAATCGTTGCTACCCTGTCGATGGTGAAAAAAGCGGATTTCATCTACCTGCTTAGCATGACCGAACTGACCAAAGGCAACCTTTCCGCTCACCTGAGCAAGCTGGAGGCTGCCGGTTATGTGGCTATCGAAAAGACCTACTTCGGAAAACGCCCGTTGACCTTGTGCCATTTGACCCCCGAAGGACGGGCTGCTTTCGAGGCCTACCGCAAAGCCCTGGGAGATTTTCTTTTTCAGGATTGACTTCCGGCGGGTTGAAACCTATTTCCCCTGAAACCAAACCCTTGCCAGCCGGCTTCACGGCAGCAGGGGTTTGCTCCCGCAAGGGGGAAAACCAAGCGGGAGGATGGCACGGGCAGCACGGTTTCTAATCCGGGGGAGCATCTTCTTTCGGGGTTTCACAATCCGCACGTGCCAGCGCTGCACAAACATGATCGACTGTCAGCAAGCCATAGCCGGGAAACAACCGCAGCATTTGCGGCAAAAAGCCCGGTATGTGCGGGAAGACTTGCGCCGGGGCGCCATCCGCAACGATGGTGCCATCCCGAAGACAAACCAGGCGGTCGGCGATGGCAGCAACCAGTTCGACATCATGGGTCACCAGCAAAATCGCCAAACCTTCTTCTTTCCAGCCTTTCAGGAGATTTCCCAGAACTTCCTTCGCCCGATAGTCCAGCCCGCGGGTCGGTTCATCGAGCAGCAACACGCCGGGGGCGGTGATTGTGATTGCCCCCAGTGCCACCCGCTGGCGCTCACCGACGCTCAAATCACGCGGGTAAGCGTCTGTTTTGTCTTTCAAGCCAAGGCGGCGCAGCAAACCGTCGACGGCATCGCCGGCACGCGCTTCCCCCCAGGCAGCCACAAGATGATGATTTTGAAGCGTGACGAACAGTTCTTCACGCACGGTTTCGGCAAACAACAAGGTATTCGGGTCCTGCGGCAGATACCCAACCTGCCGGCAAATTTCAGCCACCGACTTGCCAGCAATATCCTCTCCGTTCAGGGTCACTTTTCCGCTTTGCGGTTCAATCAGCCCGGTCAGCGCCTTCAGCAGGGTCGTTTTTCCGGAGCCGTTTTGTCCGACCAGGCAAACGATTTCTCCGCTGCGCAGTTCGATGCTGACACCGCGCAGAACAGGTTTGGCGTCATAGGCTGCGTGAAGGTTCTGAGCAGCCATCCGCACCGGCAGCGCTTTTGCTGCGGGCTGTTTACCCTCGGCAGATGCCGTCAAATGCGCCTTCTTCCCATTTCCGCTTGCGTCCATGCTTGCGTTGTTTTCCGCGAGCAGCCCGCCGGAAAACCGGCGCGCTTCTTCCACCGCAAGGGGCAGCGGAGACCAGCCCAGACGTTTTCCCAAAGAAACCACCGGAGGCACACGGCGCATCTGCGCCAGCACTTCCCGCGGCGCCCCGCAGAGCGGTTCGGCGGGATGCCCGGTGAGAAACACAAGCTGATCCGCGTAGGGCAGCACCCGTTCGAGGCGGTGTTCGGCAATCACAATCGTCAAGCCCAATTCCCGATTGAGACGAAAAACCGCATCGAGGACATCTTTGGCTGATTGCGGGTCGAGCTGAGAGGTCGGCTCATCCAGAACAAGCACCTGAGGGCGCAGGGCAAGCGCCGAGGCTATTGCCACTTTCTGGCTTTCTCCTCCCGAAAGTGTGTGTACATCCCGATTTTTCAAACGGGCGATATCAAGCAGAGCAAGCACTTCTGCCAGACGCTGCTGCATGGCAGCCTGAGCCCAGGCGGCGTTTTCGAGGGCAAAGGCAATTTCTTCTTCCACCCTGTCGAGGACAAATTGCGCTTCCGGGTCCTGAAAGACAAAACCGACGAAGCGGCTCATTTTCTGCGGGCCCGCTGCAATGGGATCACACCCTGCCACACGGATTTCCCCTCCGATTGTGCCGCCCGTGAAGTGCGGCACAAGGCCATCGATACAGCGTAACAGTGTCGATTTGCCCGTCCCGGAATCACCGGCAACCAGGGTAAAACTGCCTTTTCCAAATGCCAGATTGACATTTTTCAACACCGCTTGCGAGGTGTCGGGGTAAGAAAAGTGCACCTTGCGGAAAGTAATCATGCTTCTTCCCTCGATTGTTGCTTTTCGAAGCGCAAACGCAACCACGGCGCAAGCAGCCCCAACAGGGAAAGTGCCACCCACGGAGAAAATCCGGGCAGGGTAAGCCGCGGGTAAGGCGAATAAATCAAACTATCGCCCCCCAGCCGGAAAACCCGGCACAGTGTAAAGATTCCGGCAAACAAACATCCTGCCAGCGCAGCAGTATCGAACCGCGACCAGGTGTTTTCTTTATAGGCGCTGCGTTTTGCCGTTTTCCCAATCGACCACAAGATGAAAATGATTCCGGCGGTACCGGCGAGGAAGACGAGAAATCCGGGAAGCGGTGTTTTGCCCAACGCGTACCACAACCAGCCGGTGACCATTCCCGCCAGCCCAAGAATCAACCCGCCGCGCAAGCGGTTGGATACCCCGCCATTGGTATGCGCAAAGCCTCTGGCCGTCATCGCCTCCGCCAGCTGCAGCGCCTTTTCCAACCCGCCGACCAGCAAAGGGAGAAGCAGCCCCAGCCAGTCCCGCAGTCCTTTCATCTTATGGCCGCGAATTGCCTGGGCTTCCCGAATCTGACGATATTGGCGCAGGGTTACCGGAATGAAGGTGATTGCTATCGAACTCACGAGTGCAAGCGGATAAAATGCACGGGGAACGATGTTAATCAGTGCCTGCACAGGCACAACGCGGTTGAGCAAAGCAAACGCAGCGAACAAAATGGAAAGCGCCAGCCCGTTGAGCAGTCCGTATGTGAACGCTTCCAGGGTAATATTCCCACCCAGCAGCGGGATGCTCTCCGGCAGGGTGAACAAAACATGTTCGCCAAAATGCGAAACCGCGGCGTTGTAGCACGCAGAAAAGAGGATGATGAACAATGACAGTCGAAAGAGATGAATTTCCGGCATATTGCCGGCGGTTTTCGGGCGCATCCGCCAGCGTAACAAGACAATACACGCGAGGACAATGCCCAGATAGAAGGGGTTGCGCGTTGTGGCGGCAAGCGCCACAACCATCACCAGCCAGGCAATCCACACCCAGACATTCATTCCTCCTGTCCTCCGGCTGCCGTTTCTTCGGCTGTTTCGGCTGTTGTACTGGCTGCTGTTTCAACTGCCGGCTGTGCATCACCCGTTACCGGCTGGTAATGCACAATCAAACGTTTGCGAAAACGGCGAAGCACGCGTAAAACCGCCTCGCCCAAAAAGAACACCAGCAGGAAATTCCCCGCCGCCCGGAACAAATCCCAGACGAAAGATGTAGCAAGATAAAACGCAGCATAGCGGGCAAGCGTTTCCCTGACGCCAATCCCCGGCTGCCAATACTGGCCGGCAGGCCCGCTGAAGAACGGCCAAAACCACAAATTCATGATGCCGCCAAAAAGCAGCCCCCACATGGCAGCAAAAGCGGCAAGCACGAGAACTTCGATTTTTGCAGCCCGCCGATGCTTTTCGAAATGGCGGATGAGGGGACGAACCAGCGGCACGGAAAGCCCCACCCAGCCGGCTGCGAACATTTGCCCCGGCAGCCAGGGACCGACACCGCCCGTAACCACAGCAGAGACCAGCATGGTCAGTACTCCCAGCAAAAAGCCCATGCTCCCGCCAAAAACATAGCCCGTGAGCACAATCAAAAAGAAAATCGGGCTGAACCCTCCGGGACCCGGAAAGGCAACCTCGGCAAAACGCAGGGTGGCGTTGACGGCAGCCAGAACGCCCAGCATTGCCACAGCTTTCGTGCTCACCGCCTGCCCCTGCACTTCAACCAGCAAAACCAGAAAAGAAATGCCGAGCACGACGAGCAGTAAAAAGAACGTCTCGCCGCCATGTCCCTGCCCGCCTTGTGCTGCGCCCTGCAATGCGCCGGATGAAAAGAAAGGGTAAAGGAAGGAAAACAACCCCACCGCAGTGGTCAACCCGAAAATACCAAAGCGCAGGAACTGTTCCCGCCGGTGAGGCATTGTCTGATAGGCATACAAACCGCCGCCGGCGAGGATGAATACCAGCCCGACGACCAGCAGCATGTCGAGGCTGCTCAACCCGCGGCTGCCAGGCCCCCCTTTTGCGGCAGGCGGTGCGGCGGTTTTCCGCAGCGAGGGTGTGGGCGAGCGTGCTGCGGTTGCTGCCACGGTAGGTGTGCCGGTTGGCGGCACGAGCACAACTGCCGCGGAGACTGCGGTTGTTTGCGTCGGGGGTGGTTGTGTCTGCGTTGGCGGCAGCGGGGTTGCACTCGGCTGCGGCACAACCGTATGCGTGGATGAAGCCTGCGGTGCAGGGTAAGCGGCAGCGGTGGCGGTGGCTGCCGGCGAGGGGGTTGCCGTAACAAGCTGGGTTGCCGCGGCGGTTGCGGTGTGCGTCGGCGGCGGTGCGGTGGCGGTTGCCGTCGGGGATGATGCTGTCGTTGCAGTGACCAGCGGGGTTTCCGTGATGGTGGCTGTTGCGGACGGTGTGGCACTTTGTACCGGTTCTTCGTTGGGGCAGACATCTTCGAAAGAAACCCGGGGCGGCTGAGAATGCCCCTTTCCCCATACCCAGCCGTCGATTTTGCCGGGGAGGACGACAAACTTCGAAGCCCCCAGCGTGCTGTAAACCCAGCCGGTTTCGTCTCTGTGCCAATAAGACCAGTAGTCCGGCACTTTGCACTGACAATCGGTTTTCGGGCAGCCTTCGCTTTCGATGCCGCAGATAAAGGCACCCAGGTTCGGGTCGAAATCGGCTTCGAAGGTCAATCCTGACCGCTCCAGGAGCTGATAACCGGTGATATGCGCTTCGGGGAACGATACACAACGGGTAACCACATCCCCGTTGCCAAAAACGACAACCAGTCCGGCGCGGTTCCCGCTCCGGGTATTACCGGCTGCCGGTTTGACGCCAAAGGCAAGTAAACCGATCACCAATCCCCAGAGCAAGAACCTGAATTTACGCATTAAGCCTTTCCCGGTTTATCCAAACCGTTATTTCGTCTTTTCTATCAACGGCAAAAACACTTTCGGCGGGCACCAGACAATCGGTTTGCCCGTGTAAGGCAGGTGCTGCCCCAGCAACGCAGGAATTGCCTGTGCGGTTGCCATCAGATTTGCCCCGTTCCCGGACTGCCATTCGAAAGCACCGCTTGAGAGCTGCATCGAGAGCAAAAAGGCGACGGGGTTGGTGCCGCTAATCGCCCATGTTCCGGTAATGGGGTCCTGCCCGACGGCATAAATGGCATTGATGGCATAAGCGGTGGAGTTCGTATCGCTCGCCGTTCCCCAGGAAGAATGCGGGTCGTAGGTAAAACCGCCGTCGGTGTTCTGGGCGCTTTTGATATACGCCATGCCGCTGATGATTTCGGTGGATGTCAGCGGTTCTCCGGCGGCAACCAGCGCCTGAACACTCAACGCGGTGGTATTCGAATCGGAGTTGTTCCCTGATGACCAGGGCCAGCCGCCATCGCTATTTTGCATATTCTTCAAAGCCTGCACGGCACTGACCGGCACAGTGTGAGAAAGGGCGACTGTTCCGAGAATGGCAAATGCCTGATTCGAGGTTACAGGGTTGTACAAGCCGGTGGAACTCTGGTAGTAATCCATTGGCGTCGGGGAATCATAGGGGTAACAAAGGCCGGTTGCCGACAAGCCGACAGCCAGTTTTCCGGCTTTTCCGCCATTTTTCGAGGCGATTGCCTGCCCGTCGATGAGAAAATAGCTGCTCAGGCTCGGGGAAGCCGGTGTTTTCGACCATGCGCCGGGGTCTTCCTGATTGGTTCCCAATGCAATCAGCGCATCCATGGTAACACTATCCGCACCGAAGCCGCCATCGGTGATAACCTGCCGGGTGCGCATCCAGTCGAGGGCTTTTTGCGCTGCAAGTGCGGGGTCTGCGCCTGCGGGGGTATTGCCCCAGGAGCCCCAAAACCAGCCGTCTACCGCACCGTCATTCAGCGTCGTGCTGGAGGCGCCGGCGGAATGTGCCACCCACTTGCTGCCATCCCAATCGTAATAACCCCAGTACCTGCCGGCGGGGTCACAAGAGAAACAACTATCTGCGGGGCAGCCGACCCCGCCGATGGAACAGACTGCTTTTCCCCAGCTGTAATTTTTAACAACCACATCCAGCCCGGTTTGTTCGAGGGCTGCCAGCCCGGTAATCGGGGCGGTGAATTGAATCTTGCGGACATTACTCCCCTCGCCGCCGTATTGCACCAGGATGTGCGCGGAATCCGGACCATCAGCAGGCACGGAAACAGACGGGAACACCACTGCACCGACGACAAAAAGCATTGCCATTATTACGGCAAAGAAGATACTTCTCGTTTTCTTAGCGATCATTTGCATACTCCAATTTTACTTCAATAAAGATGGAACGTTTTTGTGTGCCTGTGAACAGCACGAAAAAACCCCTGCCGCGGGACAGGGGAGGTGTTTGTGTGAGAATCGTCAGCAGATGTTCACACCTCCTTTCTGCGAGGTAGTGTGTAACAGACTGGGGCGGGCGGCCTGACTGACCATGGTTCTTTGCTCATGGATCACAGTTGCGCGACAGCGCCGGACTTGCACCGGCTTCGCCTTTCAGCCCTCCCATCCGGGGGTTGGGGCACCTCAGTCTTTCACGAATATTCGGTTGTCGTCAGTATTTTACCAGAAAAGCAATCCTGCGGCGGTTGCCCCGCCGGGCGGTTCGGAACTTCCCCGCGAATCATCTTCACGGAAACATCTTTCACATCATCTGCATGGGCTGCATGCCGTGCCGGGGAAAGTCCGGCTGCTTTCGGGGGCTTATTTTCCCTGCCAGGACGGTTTGCGCTTTTCGAGGAATGCCTGCATCCCTTCTTTCTGGTCTTCCGTGGCGAAGAGGAAGGTGAATGCCCGGCGTTCGTGGCGAATGCCGTCTTCCAGGAACGAATCGTAGGCATGGTTGACCGCTTCCTTGCCAAGGCGCACCGCCAGCGGCGCCCGTGCGGCAATTTGGGCAGCCAGCTTCAGGGCTTCTTCCACACAGGATTCCACCGGCACGACTTTGTTGACCAGCCCGAACTGCAAGGCTTCTTTTGCCGTCAGGGTGCGGTTGTTCAGCACCATTTCCATGGCGATTGCCTTGCCAACGATCCGCGTCAGGCGCTGGGTTCCGCCGGCACCGGGGATGATGCCGAGGTTGATTTCGGGCTGCCCGAAGCGGGCATTTTCCGCGGCGATGATCATATCGCACGACATCGCCAGTTCGTTTCCGCCGCCCAGCACCCAGCCGGCAACAGCAGCAATCACCGGTTTGCGGATACTGCGGATGCGGTCGAAGGCAGGGATGAACTCACTTTGCAGCATTTCGACGGCCGTCATCGAGGACATTTCGCTGATATCGGCACCGGCGGCAAATGCCTTGTGATTGCCGGTGATCACCATCGCCCCGACCGCGTCGTTTTCGTCGAAGGCTTCCAGCGCATCCATAAGTTCCCGCAGTAAAACGGGGTTGAGCGCATTGAATGCTTTCGGACGGTTGAGGCGGATCAGTCCGGCTTTTTCGTGAATTTCCGTAAGAATTGTTTGGTATTCGCCCATGGCACACTCCGATAAATTTTCGTTTGGTTTTCCTGCTGCTTTGCCTGCCTGAAAGCGACCTCTCCGCGGCAAGCCTGCGGTGCCGCCCCGATGTTAAGATGAGAAGCGGACACAAACCACAGGATCACCGGCAAGGTCTTCGCGGCACAGCGCCAGCACCGCAGCGGGCAAGCCGGTATATTTCTTCACTGTGCCGGTGCAGGGGACGGGGGTTGTCTCCCCGTTTTTCCGGCAACACATCCCGCTGCTGAGCGCACGAAGGCGCACGTTGTCTTTTTCCAGCTCGGCGGCAGCGCGGGTGACGAACGCCAGAGCGCCCGCCTTTGCCGCATAAGCAGCGCTTTTGCGGGCATCCTGCCCGCAGCGGACGACGTGAAGAATCGTCCCGCCGCCGAGGGTTTTCATCACCCGCCCGGCGATTTGCGTCAGCAGGAAAACGCCGGCAAGGTTGACCTGAAGCGTGCGCAGCAAGTCCCATTCATCCATCGACAGCACCGGCGCCTGCGGTTCGACATTGGCGCAGTTGACGAGGAAATCAAGTTTTCCGAAGTCTTCCAAAGTGCGGGTAATCAGGCGCTGTACCGGCATTTTCTTGGAAACATCCGCCGTATACCCGGCAACCTTGCCGCCGTATGCGGCAGCGATTTGCACAGTTTCATCGAGATTGACCGGCGAAATATCCTCGACGGCGAGTGCTGCGCCGCGGGCGGCAAACGCCCGGGCAATTTCCCTGCCCGTGGTGTGTCCCGCTCCGGTGACCAAAACCACTTTGTCTTTCAGGAGGTCTGTTTCCATGCTTGTTTTCTCACAGGCTTTGTTTTCTCCGCTGCACGCAAAGCCCCCGTTGTGCTTTCAGACGGCACCGATGAAGCGCAAGGGAAGGGGGCGGTGTCAGTCGTTCCCGCAGACGGGGATCAAGTGCGCGTTGCGGCTGGCGTTCAGGTTCAAGCCGAAATACGGCGAAGGGTCCAGCGTGTTTTTGATATCCAGTTCGTTCAGAAAACTGCCGTCTTCTGCGGAACGGACAATCGAAAAATGCAAATGCACGCCTACCGGTTTCCCGGGTTTTCCGGAATAATTTCCCTGATAGCCCAGCAACGTGCCCGCCTTGACGAACTTTTCTTCCGTTCCGGGGGGGAATGCCTCGTCGATATAGGAATGCCCTTCGCTATCCGCCATATGGGTATAGTAAAGCCAAATCTGGCGGTCAGGATCAAGCGGGTCATGGGGAACACGGATGATCACGGAGGCTTTCCAATCCGGCTTGCGGGTGAGATAGCCATCGTAGGCAGCATACACCTGAGTTACCCCCGGCGGCGTGCCGGAGAAAATATCGATGCCCTGATGACGATGCCCGATTTGGAACATATCATCCCAGAGGTAACCGACATAGCCATCGGTGGGGAACATGAAGGGGGCTTCACCGCAGCGTGTTTCGGCTAGCATCATCCAATCCAGGTGTTCGCCGGGGTTATTCAGGAAGACAAGCAACGCTGCCGTTCGTTTTCCGCCATTGAAGTAGCGGCGCAAGGCAAAATACCCGCCAATGATCAAAAGCACGAAGAGAACGGAAACAGCAATACGAATGGTTTTCGATCCTATTTTTTCATACATTTGTTCAACCGCCAATCGATCATTCGGGAAGGGAATCTGTGCGGGGGAATGTTTTCAATGTTTTCATCGGTGTTCAAGCCGCATCTTCTGTTTTTCTGTATTTCAACAGGTTCGCGATATCGTCTTCCTTGTGGTCGGCAATCATCAGGGAAAGATCACCTGCGGCGATTTCCTGCAAAAGCCTGCCGGCAGCCTGTCCGTCCGGGGAAGCCATTGCCTGGCGCAAGTCAGCGAGCGTTTCGAAAAACAGCTCATGAACCAGCCCAAGGGAAACATCCCCAATCAAAACTTCTTCGATATGCGAGGTCGCTTCCCGGCGCAGCCCGGGCATACGTTCGGCGTGATGCAGGAAGCGGGGCCAAAGGGCATCGAACTTTCCCCGGAGGTGGCGTTTTTCGAGAACAATGATAAGTTTGTACATCCTGCCTGCTTTCTCTGATAAGCCAATTATACACGCCAATCCGGCAGAAGGATGCTGCCGGTTTTTCGGGGAACGAAGGTATAATCATGCCATGGTAAACGGAGGCGCACATGTCTTTTTCCAAGTATCCTGATTTACAAAGCATTCTGGAAATTCCCCTGCTTTCGCGAACACGACGCAACCACGGGTTGGAACATGCCACCCTGCATGTTCTCACGGAGAAATTTCCCGGCAAGTCACTCGCCGGGCATTCGGATGCCGGCGGGTTTTGGCTGCTGGGCGACCTGCCTACCGAAGAAGTGCAGGCAGCGGTCGGGGAAGCCCTGACGCGCCTCAAAAACGGGGAACGCGGGCTTGCGGTGCACCCGAATTGCGGGACGAACCTCGCTGTGGCGGGCTTGCTGGCTGCGCTGGCGAGTATGTTCGGCTTTTGGGGGGCGGGCAAACGCTGGCAGGACAAGCTCGAAAGGTTTCCGCTTGCCGCCACGCTGGCAACCATGGCGCTGATTGCTGCCCAGCCATTGGGGCTGCGTTTTCAGCGTTCGGTTACCACGTCCGGCGAACCGGGCACACTGGAAATTGCCGAAATCATCCCCACAGGCAGAGGACAAAAGAAAGCGCATCGTATTCTCACGCGAGGCTGAGGTGAGCGAACCTACCGTTTTCATTTTGCACGGCGATGACGAATACGCCATCCGCCAACACGCCGCACGGATTGCCGGTAAACTGGGGGATGAGAACACGGCAAAGATGAACACCGACCATTTCGACGGGAACAAATGGGATGCGAATGCCGTGCTTGCGGCAACGCGGGCAATGCCGTTTTTGGCGAAAAACCGGCTGGTGGTGCTTACCAATCCGCTGGGGGGCATCCGCACGAAAAAAGGGCGGGAAGAACTGCTGCATATTCTGGAAAGCGCCCCGGCGTCTTCGCTGATTGTTTTGCAAATTTTCCGCCCGCTGGTCAGCTGGCAGGACAGGAAACGCAACAAGACGCATTGGCTGGAAAACTGGGCGAAAAAGTCTGCGGGGAAAGCCCTTGTGAGGGAATATACGCAGCCCCGCGGGCAGGCGCTGACGGCGTGGATTGTGCGCACCGCCGCCGAGAAGGGCGGAGAAATCTCCCCCGCGGCGGCAGAGGTGCTCGCCAGCCTGGTGGACGGGGATCCGCGCGTTGCGGCGAAAGAACTGGAAAAGGTGCTCACTTATGTCAATTTTGCCCGCATGGCCGATGAAACGGATGTCGAAACCCTGGTTGCCAGCGAGGAGCAGGGGAATATCTTCGAACTGGTGGATGCCATCGGGGGACGCAACCGCAGGAAAGCCATCCATCTGCTGCGGCAGCTGCTCGAAACGGAAGACCCTTTCATGCTTTTCGGGATGATCGTGCGCCAGTTTCGTTTGCTGATGCTGGTCAAGGAAGCCATCCAGCAAGGCTATGGCAGGAACGGGGAGATTGCCAAAGCTATCGGCGAACGCGAGTTCACGGTGAGGAAGCTCGCCCCGCAGGCACGCAACTTTACCCGCGAACAACTGCGAACGATTTACCACCGGCTGCTCGATATCGACAGTGCGGTCAAGCGCAGTGAAATCAGCTGGCCGGTTGCGCTGGACCTTTTCGTCAGCGGGTTGACGGCGGGAGGATGAACGCCCGCGGCGGAGGGTGCAGGTGCTTGATTTCCGTACCCCAATCTGCTACAATGAATGCATCGAAGCCAGCAGGAACGGTGTAAAACAGG
>CAYWFK010000054.1:0-18754 GCA_964457375.1 uncultured Anaerolineales bacterium | reverse complement strand
GATTCGGGCCCATAGATTTCGGTTACCCGTCCGCGGGGGATTCCGCCGATACCCAAGGCAATATCCAGCGAGAGTGATCCCGTGGGGATCGCTTCCACTGCCAAATGCCGGGCATCTCCCAGCCTCATAATCGACATTTCACCAAAACGTTTGACTATACTGTCAAGAGTTGCGTCTAATGCTTCTTTGCGTGCTTTGTCCAAAGATTAGTTTCCTATTTAATGTATTAAACAAGTTTACATTATTCTAACCAATGTGACAAGGTATACGACAAAAATGTATCAAAACTACACGGAAATGAGCATTTGACGGTCTTGATTGAGGCTGATGTGCTTGATTGTCGTAAGACGGCAAGGTTTCGGGTGATATATAGTATACAAAAAACAGGTACTAAATCATATAGGTGATGCCGGGATTCTGTGTAAGAATGTGATAAAAGAAACTATCTTAAAAGCAGATTTTGCGCGAAAATACCAAATGGATCAGGTAGAATAGCTATGGTTCTGGTTATTTAATTCATGGAGGGAGATTTGGTTTGATTTGTCTATCATACTTCGTACCCTATCAAAGTTTTTGAAAAAGGAGAGACTGTAATGAGTAAGATAACCCGTGAGGATGCGCTCGAGTATCACCGAATGGGTGGAAAACCCGGGAAAATCTCGATTCTTCCCACCAAACCACTTATTACCCAAAGAGATTTGGGATTGGCATATACGCCTGGTGTTGCTGTGCCTGTTCTGGAAATCGAAAAGAACCCGGAAGATGCCTACGAATATACCTCGAAAGGGAATTTAGTTGCTGTCGTCTCGAACGGTACTGCGATTCTCGGTTTGGGTGACCGGGGTGCGCTGGCTTCCAAGCCGGTAATGGAAGGTAAGGGTGTTCTGTTCAAGACATTTTCGGATATCGACGTGTTCGATATCGAGGTCGATACGCATGATCCGGAAATGGTCATCAAGGTTGTGGCTGCCATTGCACCGACGTTTGGCGGAATCAACCTTGAAGATATCAAGGCTCCCGAATGCTTTTACATTGAAGAAACCCTGAAAGGAATGCTGGATATTCCGGTTTTCCATGACGACCAGCACGGAACGGCGATTATTACCGGTGCCGGTTTGTTGAACAGCCTTGAAATTGTCGGCAAGGATATCAAGGATATCAAGATTGCGGTTTCCGGTGCCGGCGCAGCTGCGATTTCCTGTGCAAATCTGGCAGTACTTCTGGGCGCAAAACACGAAAACATCTTCATGTGTGACAGCAGAGGCGCATTGTATAAGGGCCGTACGGAACGCATGAATAAATACAAAGACCTTTACGCGCAGGATACGGATGCAAGAACATTGGCTGATATTGTCAGAGATGCAGATGTGTTTTACGGCCTTTCTGTGGCGGATATTCTGACGCCGGAAATGGTAAAAACCATGGCTGACAAACCGATTATCTTTGCAATGGCAAATCCGGATCCGGAAATCAAGTATGACCTTGCCAAAGAAGTCAGGCCGGATGCAATCGTTGCTACCGGACGGTCGGATTATCCGAACCAGATTAACAATGTGTTGGGCTTCCCGTTTATTTTCCGCGGCGCTCTGGATGTGAGAGCGAAAGCTATCAACGATGACATGAAAGTTGCTGCGTCACACGCACTTGCTGCGTTGGCGAAAGAAGATGTTCCCGACAGCGTTTTGGAAGCATACGGACTGGAAAGCCTTAAATTTGGTCCCGATTACATCATTCCGAAGCCGTTCGATCCGCGTGTTTTGTTGTGGGAATCCCCGGCGGTAGCGAAAGCGGCAATGGAAACCGGTGTCGCCCGCAAGACAATCGATATCGATGAATATCGTGAACAACTTGCCTTCCGGCAGGGAATGGGACAGCGAGTCCGTCATTTCATCATGAACAAGGCGAAAGCCTCGAAACCGAAAAAGCGGGTTGTCTTTGCCGAAGGTGAAGAAGATAAAATCATTCGTGCGGCATCCCAGGTTGATGAAGAGGGAATTGCTAAACCGATTCTGATTGGCCGGGAAAAGGTCATTCGGGAAAAGGTCGAAAAGCTTGGGTTGCGATGCTGCCCGAATTGTGTCGACCCCGATGATTTTGGCAAGATTGAGGAATATGCCAAGGTTTATTACGAAATCCGGCAGCGAAAAGGCGTCACGCTTAAAGATGCCTGCAAACTGGTACGCGATCCCAGTGTCTTCGGCCCGTTGATGGTGAAGATGGGGGATGCTGATGCGTTCGTTGCAGGGTTGACGCATGATTATCCGGAAGTGTTGCGTCCGGCGTTGCAGATTCATCATACCCAACCGGATGTGAATGTTGCTGCTGCGGCTTATATCATGATCGTCAATGAGCGCGTGTATATTTTCGCTGACGCTACGGTAAATATCGAACCGACTGCCGAAGAGCTGGCGGAAATCGCATCGATGGCAGGGAAATTTGCCAAACAGCTGGATATCGAGCCGAGAATTGCACTGCTTTCGTTCTCTAACTTTGGCAGCACTCCGCACCCGCTTTCGGAAAAGGTGCAGCGTGCAGTCGAAATTCTCAAAGAGCAATACCCTGATCTTGTTGTGGACGGGGAAATGCAGGCTGATACCGCAGTCGTTCCTGAGATTATCGACGAGCGTTATCCGTTCAGCCAGGTCAAGGATGCCAATGTGCTGGTCTTCCCGTCGCTTGAATCGGCAAACATTGCTTACAAGCTGCTCCAGCGGCTGGGTGGTGCAAGGGCAATCGGCCCAATCCTTCTGGGTATGGGGGCTCCGGTACATGTTCTTCAAACCGGCGACGAGGTTCGTGATATCGTCAATATCGCTGCGGTTGCAGCAATGGATGCTTCCAGCCGATAAATCCGGTTTGTTTTTCGAGTTTTTGGTTACTATCAGGGTAAGAGAACTTTTCTCTTACCCTGAGTTTATGGTAGTATTTGCATACTTTTACAAGATTCCATGGAGGTTTTATTGAAGGGTCATTTGCGAATTTGCTTTGTGTGTCTCGGGAATATCATACGCAGCCCATTGGCTGAAAACTTGTTTCTCAATCTGGCTGAAGATGCCGGGTATGGAGATTTGTTTGAAGTGGACTCTGCCGGCACATCCGGTTATCATATCGGTGAAGCGCCGGATCGGCGGATGCGGCGGGTGGCTGCCAGCCATGGTGTCGTTTATCAGGGAAGCGCAAGACAGTTCACCAGGGATGATTTCGATCGGTTCGATTTGATTATTGCCATGGATAACGAAAACGTTCGGGATTTGCGGGTGATGGCTGCCACCGAAGAACAGACCCGGAAGATTCACCTGCTGCGTGCTTTCGACCCGATGGGCGGTGCACAGGATGCAGTCCCCGATCCATATTATGGGGGGATTGATGGGTTCGAAGAAACTTACCGGATTGTTGAACGATCCTGCAAAGGGCTGCTGGATGCTTTGATGACTTCGGGGAGTGCCGGTTAGGTGAAGCGAAAGGCTATCCCGGAAGTTGTTACCCGCTGGCTTTTGGAACACGATCATGGAGAAGTTGAGCGTGTCGAGATTGTGAGCGGGGGATGTATCAATCAGGCATTAGCCCTGGTTACCACCACGCAGGAGCTATTTTTCCTGAAAGTGAATGCAGATGCTCCTGCTGACATGTTCGCGTGTGAATCAGAAGGGCTTGCAGCCCTTGCGCTTGCCGGGGGACTTCGGATCCCGGAAGTCTTCTTTTACGGGAACGGGTTTATCCTGATGACATATTTACAACATTCTTCTGCGTGCCAAAATTACTGGCGGCTGTTGGGTGCCGGATTGGCTGTTATCCATAATCATTCGAATCCGCGTTTTGGTTTCAAAGGAGATAATTACATCGGTGCCAGCAGGCAGGTCAATGCGTGGATGGATGACGGCTATGAGTTCTTTGCCATCAACCGATTACTGTTTCAGGCACAGAAAGCTTTCGAAACCGGACTGCTTGATGTTGAAGAATTGCGGAGAGCAGAGAGAATCGCAGGAAAGTTGTCTTCTCTCATTCCCGGGCAGCCTGCATCTTTGTTGCACGGGGATTTGTGGCACGGGAACGTGATTACCGACAGCAGGGGTTTTCCGGCATTAATCGACCCTGCTGTTTATTACGGCTGGGCGGAAGCGGATTTGGCAATGACGACTTTGTTCGGTAAATTTCCTGCGGCATTTTACCAGGCATATACGGAACAACGACATCTGGAACCGGGTTACGAAGAGCGTTTTCCGATTTATAATCTTTACCATATTTTGAATCATGTCAATATGTTTGGTGGGAGTTATCTCCCGGATGCGAGAAGAATCCTTGAAATTTACGGATGAATGGAAAGCAATTTGATGGATGACGAACAAATCACGATTAAACCAATCAAAGTGAAAGACCTGCCGTCTTTTGCTGCGGAAGTAATCCATGCTGCAAAGAAGAACCAGTTTGTGCCGATTTCGATGCAGCGTGCACAGGCTCATGCTCATAATCCTTATGCGGACGGGGATGACGTCGGTTTGCTGGTTGCTTTCGATAAGAATGATGAAATTGTCGGTTATTTTGGTATTTTGCCGGTGAAAGTGCGCAATCGTCACCGGATCGATAAAGTTCACTGGTTTACAACATGGAATGTATCGGGCAAGGTGCGGGGTAAGGGGGTGGGGTCGAAGCTGATGGAAGCTGCACTGGCACTCTCGAAGGATTTTGTGATTGTCGGCAGTGTTTACGCCCGGAAGGTGTGCAGGAAATTCGGTTTTCTGGAGAAAGAACCTTTGGTGTATTACTGGCTCGATATGACGGGAGGAAACCGCTTGAATCCGGTGACGGGCTTGCTGCGGTTGTACCGGCGAGGGCGGCGTATACTTGGGCTGCAATATGAACAGGTTGCGATTACGAACCGCTTGACGAAACGGTTTGCCCGTTTGCTTTCTCCCGTTTTCAAAAGAATCTTTTATCCGTTGCTCAGCAAACAAACGCAATCCGCATTGGCAGGTTTGAACGTGCGGAAAGTGGAACGGTTACAGACGCAGTTTGCCGGGTACGAACACCGGCCGGATGTTGAATTTTATCGGGATATCGATGCGATCAACTGGATGATACGTTATCCATGGGTTGTGCCTTCGGGAGAATCTCCAACGGAAGAAATGGATTATTATTTCAGTGATGTGAGACCGTTTTTCGAATTTATCCCGCTGGAAGTTTTTCGGGATGACGGGCAGTTTGCTGGGTATTTGGTGTTTTCCGTTTCGGGTTATGGGGAAACCACGAGTTTGAAAGTGCTCGATTATGACTATCGTGACGAGAAAATGACAGACAGTTTCTTTGCTCTGGCGGTACAATTCGGCCGAACATACAATGCGGACAGGCTGGAAATCCCGGCGGAATTTGCCGGCGGAATTCGTAAAGGCTTTCCGGGCAGGTTGCTGCTTTATGAAAAGAAACGGATATATCAATGTTCGCCAAAATCGGAAGACAGCCCGCTGCATAAAGCCTGGGACAAACTTGTTTTCCATCTTGCAGATGGCGATATGCCATTTTCATGAGCTGTTGTGTTTTCTTTCTATTGGTATCACAGGACTAGCAAATGATGATGAACACTGCGCTTCGGGGTAGTTTGAAAATGATCGCCCGGATGATTCCTTTGGATGTGTATCCCGGAATCATCAAGCGGGAATCGTTGGATTTTTTCTTTCATGTGGTGTCTGATCGGGATTTGCCGTATGTTCGGCATTTATATCCGGTCATTCCCGTGAGCAGGTTCGAAGATGCACTGGATGTGATTTCGTCACACTTTCACTGGATTGATTATCAGCGCCTGGAAGATGCCCGCCTGAAAGGGAAGCCGTTGCCTTCCGGTGCAGTACATTTGTCGTTCGATGACGGCTATGCAGCGATTTTTCACATTGTCAGACCGATATTGCTGGAACGGCAGATCCCTTGTACTTTTTTTCTGACAACGAACCTGCTGGATAACCGGATGCTGTTTTATCGCAACAAGGTTTCGTTGTGCATCGATGCGATTCTTCAACGCAAGAACAATCCGGAGCAGGTAATCGCTTATGCCGGTGAATACAGTAACAACCCGGTCGTATCACCCGGGGCGGTAGTCGACTGGCTCAAGTCGCTGAGGCTTCCTGATGAAAAGATAATCGACGGCATGTGCGAATTGCTGGGCATCGACCCTGTGCAGTTTCTGAAACAAACTTCTCCTTATTTGACGTCGGAACAGGTCAGGCAATTGCACGATGATGGGTTTACGATTGGGGCGCACACGATGAGCCATCGAAAGTTGGGAACGCTGCCGCCAGATGAAGCGGAGAAAGAAATCGTCCGGTCTTGCGAAATCATCCGCCAGATAACCGGGCAGGCAAGCGTTCCGTTGTCGTTTCCTCACTCGGGGGCGGGGCTTGATCGCAAGATGTTGATGGCAATCAGAGAAAAACACCCCTGGATCGGTTTGTTTTTCGATACCAAGGGTGTCAGGAAAGATATTCCGATTGTGGTCAATAGAATATGGGCTGAGCGGCCAATCAAAACCCGGGGGTACATCGAGCCGATTCCGGATTTGCTGAAAAACGCCTACGAAGAGGAATTTGTAGAAGCCATGCTCAGCCGCATACGCCGCCTTGTCAAACGTCAATAGGAAAAGTATTGACTGTAATCGGGCTGCCAATTACGGGGGAAGTATTCGCCAGTGCTGATTTTCTGAACGTAGTCTCCCTGATAATTACCTTTCAAAACGGCTTTGAGAGCAGTAATCAGCGAATCGATTTCATCTGTGGTGTTATATAAACCGAATGAAATCCGAACAAGACCGGGCATATCAGAGCGGTCACCTTTTCGCATGCGCTCACGGACGTCTTCCGCTTCTTGTTCGTTGAACCCAAGCAGATTGAGCAAATAGGGATGGGCACAGAAACACCCGTTTCGGACGCCGATGCCGAATTCATAGCCAAGAATTGCCGCAACCTTGAAGTGGGAGATACCCCGCAAATTGACCGGAACAACGCCAAGGCGGTTGGGAGCGTTTTCCGGCCGGGTGTCACCATAAACCGAGATACCATCGATTTTATTCAGCCGTTCGAGAATATAACTTGTCAGTTCTGCTTCATGGGCTGCGACAGCATCCATACCGATTCTTTGCAGCTGGTGGATGGAAGCGGCAAGCGCAATCGCCCCGAGTACATTCGGGCTGCCGGCTTCTTCTTTGTCGGGCGGGTTCGACCAGGTTACTTTGTCGAGTGTGACCAGTTCGATGGTTCCGCCGCCAACGAGGTCCGGTTCTCCTTTTTCGAAAGTATCCTTTCTGCCAATCAGGGCGCCTGTGCCAAAGGGGGCGTACATTTTATGGGCTGAAATGGCAACATAGTCCAGATGCTTGGGGTCGCTGAGAGGAAGCATGTTGATCTTCCGGTGTGGTGCCAGCTGGGCAGCATCGACGAAAATTTGTGCGCCTACCTTGTGAGCTTTTTCGGCAATCCGGTGAATGGGGTTGAGAAAGCCGGTGACATTGCTTGCGCCGGTGATTGCCACGAGTGCAATTTGGTCTCCGTATTTTTCCAACAGTTTGTCGAATGCTTTTTCGTCGAGCTTTTTTTCCGGTGTCAGGTCGGCATGAATCACCCGGGCGACTTGTCGCCAGGGCAGGTCGTTGGAATGATGTTCCATGACCGTGGTAAGAATGATGTTTCGTTTGTCTGTGTAAGGGAAACGATGGGCAAGCTTGTTGACAGCTTCCGTGGTGTTTTTCCCGAAGATGCATGTGTGCTCCTGGTCATCTGCTCCCAGAAAATCCAAAACGGTTTTTCTGGCGTCTTCGTAAAAATGGGTAGACAACTGGCTTTTGAAGCCGGTGCCTCGATGAACACTGCTGTAATACTTTAAAAACTTCACGATACTCTGTTCGACTGCCTGCAAAGCGGGCGTTGATGCAGCATTATCGAAATTGATATAGCGCTGCATTTTCCCGCTAAGGGTAGGAACCAGGGTGTCCAGTCCGACAAAGAGATTGCTGTAATCATTCGTGTTAGATTGTTTGTTCATTGTTTTCCCTTTTAATAGAGTTAGAGATTATTGGAAAAAGCCGAAACATGCTGAATCTATCGAATTGTACTAGGAAATTCGTCCTATTGTGGAGATTCCCACTTGAAAAAAACCGGAAATTCGTATATACTGTGTGTAATTGTGGGTGAATGTGGTAGGAAGTGGGAGCGCCGGGGTAATTCCGGCGTTCGCTCATTAATGGATTGGTAGAACAAATGTTTTTGGGACAGTTTCGACACGCAGTTGATAACAAAGGCCGCCTGACAGTTCCCCGGAGATTTCGGGATTTGATCAGAGACGGTGCGTATGTAACTCAAGGTTTCGACAGGAACTTGAGAGTCTTGACTGTGCCTGCGTTCAAGGCAATCTTCGAGCGATTAAGCCGGATGAATATTGCTGATCCGACGACGCGGCAACTTCGGCGCCTGATTTTCTCCAATGCAAGTTATGTTGAGTTAGATAGTGTGGGTCGTATTCTGATTCCTCAATTCCTCCGAAGTGTTGCTGGTTTGGATTCTGAAGCAGTGATTGTTGGTGTTGGTGATTCAATCGAAATCTGGTCTCCGCAAGCATGGGGTGAACAAGCAGCATTATTGGAGGACGCAGATGCAAATGCTCAGCGATATTCATCACTTGACTTGTCAATAGATTGACGGATGCTCTGGTCAGTTCCTTTGTTTTCGTGACTTCATTCAGGAAACGATCGGGCTGTTCACCAAGTTCAAAGGACTGACTTCGATGGTTCACCAACCTGTTCTTTACAATGAAATTATACACGTAATTCATCCACACATGGGATGTAAATATATCGATGGAACGGTTGGCGCCGGTGGTCATGCGTGGGGGATTTTGAAAGCAAGTTCTCCCAACGGATTGCTTCTCGGGCTGGATGTTGATCCACATGCGCTTGCAATCGCCAGGGAAAAATTAGGTGATTTCAGTGACCGTTGTTTCCTGAGACATGCATCTTATGTGAGCATGCGGGAGCAAATGGCTTTTCTGGGGTGGGATTCTGTAGATGGGATCCTCCTGGATTTGGGGTTGTCATCCATGCAGCTTGACCAATCTTCCAGGGGGTTTTCGTTCAGGCAGGATGCCCCTTTGGATATGCGTTTTGATCCGCAGGCTTCGGTCTCTGCTTTTGAGATTGTCAATCAGACGACGGAGAAGGAGCTGGCTGATATATTGTACCGTTTTGGTGAAGAAAGGAAGGCGAAGCAGTTAGCAAAGAAAATCATAAAATCTCGCCCGGTGAAGACGACCGGTGAGTTGGCGAAAATTGTCCGCCAAGTGATCAGAGGCAGGCGTTCTGGGATCGACCCTGCTACTCGTACTTTTCAGGCAATCAGGATTGCTGTCAATCGGGAATTGGAGCAAGTCGAACAGGTTTTACCTGTGGCAATCGATGCCCTGGCTCCGGGAGGCAGATTGGCGGTGATTGCTTTTCATTCTCTGGAGGACAGGATCGTGAAACGCACCTTCGTTCGGGAAAGCAAAGATTGTATTTGTCCACCGGAGCAACCGGTGTGCACATGTCAGCATAAAGCCAAAATCAAATTGCTGACGAAACATCCGATTATGCCGAGTGAGGATGAGATCCGCATGAACCCCAGAGCGAGGAGCGCCCGGTTGCGGGTGGTGGAGCGATTGAGATAATGGCATAAGTCTTGCAAAATGGAAATATTTACCAAATTGGTATTTTTGAAGTGATATTTAGAGAAAACCATGAAAAAGAGACGCCGGCGATTAATTCAGGCTTATAACCAAACCCCTTGGAGAAAACAGCTGCAAAGGATTGGGCTTTTTTTGGTTATTGTGGTTTTCGCTGCCCTGATTTCAGGAATTTATCTGGATGTATCGTCTCGAACAACCGAAGTCGGGCGGAAGATTCAGCACATGCAGGGTGAGATTTTGTCTCTGGAGCAGGAAAACGCTGACCTGGAAAGCCGGCTGGCATTTTTGATGTCATACAGAAAAATGTCGAGAAGGGCTGCCAAAATGGGTTTTCATCCATATGACCCGGATCAGGCCGTTTATCTGATTGTGCCCGATTTTGCGGAACGCCCGCCTGTTCAATTGGCGCCTGTGGGACATTCGGCTGCAATCGAAAAGCCGTTGATCGAACCGGCTTTTACCCAGTCGTGGTTTGATTGGCTGCGTGAACGGGTGTATTTACCCCCTCAGACTGCAAGGAGGGGCTCAAAATGAACGAAACGGGTTTCGGGCGGTTTACTATTATTGGTGTTTTATTAGCGGTTATTGGTTCTTTGCTGATTTACAGAGTGGTTTCTTTGCAATTTGGTGATACTGTGACGAAATTTCAGGAACAGGAAAAGTTGTACATGAATTCCCAGCGGGTGATTTATCCTGAACGGGGAAAAATCGTTGACCGCTGGGGGTATTTGCTGGCGGGGAACCAGCAGCTTTATGAAGTGAAAATCGATTTGAAGCGTGTGAAGAACCCCGAGACGCTTGCCCTGGTTTTGAGTGGCGTACTCGGTCTGAATTTCGATGATATTTACCAGACAGCCAGTCGAAAGCCCGGTGAAGGCCAGCCTGCTGTTATCCTGGTAGATAATTATGTTTCATCCAGCGAAATCAACAAGATTGAAGAGATCAAGAGTGAATTGACTTCTTCTCCCAGAAAGGGGTCGCAAGGCAAGCCGCATAGTTTGAGCGGATTGAGTTACGACCCGGTGATGTTCCGTAGTTATCCGGAGGAAAACCTGGCTTCGAATATTCTGGGGTTTGTCAATTATGAGTACAAGGGGTATTACGGTATCGAAGGGTATTACAACCAAATTTTGGGGCCTGAAGGGCCGGAATGGTTCAAGGAACCGACGGATCCGCGTAAAGTGATTTCGATGCCGAAACCTCCGAAAGGGTTGGATTTGGTTTTGACAATCAGCCGGGAGGTTCAGGCGGCTGTCGAGGAAATTTTGGACAATGCGATTAAATCATCGGGCGCTAATGCAGGAACGATTGTGGTAATGAATTCGAAAACGGGTGAAATTGTGGCCATGGCTTCTTCGCCTCGAATCAATATCAACCAGTTCGATGAAGAATTGGCGGTATTCGACAAGGAAAAAAAGTTCAACATGGCAATTCATAAATATGAACCCGGTTCTGTGTTCAAGGTGTTTACCATGGCTGCTGCACTGGATGCCGGCGCGGTCGAACCGGATACGACCTTCGAAGATAACGGGTTTTTCGAATATGGCGGCGTAACAATTTATAACTGGGACCGGGGCGCCTGGGGTACGCAGGATATGACCGGCTGTTTGCAGCATTCCTTGAACGTGTGTCTCGCCTGGGTGGCTAGTGAATTAGGCCAGGAAAAATTCTATGATTATATGAGGCAGTTTGGTTTCGGGCATATCACCGGTATTGGACTGGACGGAGAAGAAGCCGGCAGGTTGAAGCAAGAAGGCGATGAAGACTGGTCGCAAGCGGAGCTGGCAACGAATGCTTTTGGACAAGGTGTGCTGGCAACTCCGATTCAAATGGTTATGGCAGCATCTGCTCTGGCGAACGACGGGAAAATGGTCGTGCCCAGGATTGTTTACGCAGTATCTGACGGTGAACGCCAGACAATATCCCAGCCGGAAATTGCCGGGCATCCGATTTCTGCTGAAACGGCGCACACAATTTCGGAAATGCTGGCGAATTCACTCGAGCAGGAAGCATCAGTGGCTTTGGTGCCGGGGTACCGCATGGCTGGTAAGACCGGTACGGCAGAAATTTCCATCCCCGGCTTAGGCTACCGGACGGATTTAACGAACGCCTCGTTTTTAGGTTGGGGCCCGGTGGATGATCCGCAAATCATTGTGTACGTCTGGCTGCAAAAACCAACATCATCGCCCTGGGGTTCTGTCGTTGCTGCTCCTGTTTTTCGTGATGTTGTGAAAAAAATGGTAGAGATGTTGAATATACCTCCGGATTATGTCAGGGCACAGTTAGGCGCTGCGTCAGGCTCTTCCGGGAATTGACAGGATTGTTTGGAAGGAAAGACGGGAAGGAAGATGTTGAAACTTGCTGATATTGTCGAAGCAATGACCGGCCGTTACCCAACCTGGGGAGCGGTGGAAATATCCGGTGCGGTGGTTGATTCGCGGCAAGCTGAAAGCTGCAGTTTGTTCGTGGCGCTTCGCGGCGAGAAACTCGACGGTCACGATTTCGTTCAGGACGCTTTCTCCCGGGGCGCCAAGCTGGCTTTGATCGATAGGGAAGTGGAAGCCGATTGCACCCAACTGGATTTGAGAGGAAAGCGCTTCCCGGTTGTTGATGCCAACCCGGCGCAGCCGCTTTGCCTGCTGGTGGATGACAGTTTGAAAGCATTGCAAAAGATTGCCGCTCATTGGCGCAGCAAGCTGGATTTGCGGGTAATTGGCATTACCGGAAGCGTTGGTAAATCGACAACCAAGGAAGTCGTTGCTTCTGTGCTTGGGCAGCGATACCGGGTTGTGAAAAATTCAGGCAATCTGAATAATGAAATTGGTTTGCCGCTGACCATTTTGAGACTGGATGAAACCACAGAACGGGCAGTATTGGAGATGGGGCTTTATGTGCCCGGTGAAATCGCTTTTCTGTGCGGGATTGCGAAACCGCATGTCGGTGTTGTGACGAATGTCGGCATGGTGCACGCAGAAAGGGCGGGATCGCAGGAAGCGATTGCAAAAGGGAAGGCGGAGCTTGTTCAGGCTTTGCCGCCAGCCCCGGAAGGTGTGGCAATTTTGAATATCGATGATCCCTGGGTGCGCAAAATGGCGGAGGGGATCGCTGCACAGGTGTTTTTCTACGGGCTTAACCCGGAAGCGGATTTGTGGGCGGATGATGTCGAAAGCCTGGGCCTGGAGGGAATTCGTTTTCGGCTTCACTATCGCAATGAAACGGTTTATTTGCGGGTACCGATGATTGGACGTCATTCTGTGCATACCGCATTGCGTGCGGCGGCGGTGGGCCTTGTGGAAGATTTGACATGGCAGGAAATCGTTAGCGGTTTGCGTTCTCCGCACACCCAGCTTCGGCTGGTTACGGTGCGGGCGAAAAATGGTGCACTAATGCTGGATGATACGTATAACGCTTCTCCGCAATCGATGCTCGCTGCATTGAATTTGTTGAATGAGATGAACGGCAGAAAAGTCGCCGTGTTGGGCGATATGCTTGAGCTTGGCCCCTATGAAAAAACTGCTCATCGGATGGTCGGTGTGCGGGCTGCCGAAGTTGCGGATAAATTGGTGACCATCGGGAAGCTAGGTAAAATCATTGCTTCTGCCGCCCGGGATTTCGGGTTTCCGAGAAGTGCGATATCAGCGTTCGATGATAATCGGTCGGCCATCGATTATTTGACGGCATGTTTGCACGAAGGGGATGTCGTATTGATCAAAGGCTCGCGAGGAATGCATATGGAAGAGATTGTGGCTGCTCTGGAGGAAAACTCATGAACCAAACGCCTATGGCATTGGCCTTAGCGGGTTTAAGCTTCATGCTGACTGTTATTTGGGGCAGCCCCTTGGTACGGATTTTGCGTCATTTCCACATCGGTGAAACAATCCGTATCGAAGGACCTGAACGTCATTTCACCAAACTAGGCACCCCTACGATGGGTGGAGTGATGATTGTGTTACCCGTGGCGTTGCTTACCCTTTTGCTCAATGCGGCGTCTATTGTCGGCCCTACGATGGTTTTGGGCAAATCCGTGATGCTCCCGTTGGGAGTGCTGTTGTTGTTTGCCATTCTGGGAGGAATTGACGATTGGCAGGGTTTGCGGGGAATCCGGAGAAGCGAAGGAATGCGCGCACGAACGAAGTTCTTTTTCCAGGTTGTGTTTGCTATTTTCGCTTCGATTGGCTTGCGTTATGTGCTGGACGTGCCCGAAATGTTCATTCCCGGATTGAAGGGTGAGTTTCCGCTGGGTATTTGGTACATCCCTGTGGCGGTATTCATCATCGTGGCAACTTCCAATTCGGTCAATCTGACGGATGGGCTGGATGGACTTGCCGGATTGATTTCTGCCACGGCTTTTACCGTTTATGGCGGGATTGCGTTGTTGCAGGGGCAAGTATTCCTTGCGCGGTTTTGTTTTACGCTGGTCGGCGCATTGTTTGGGTTTTTGTGGTTCAACGTTCATCCCGCTGAGTTGTTCATGGGTGATACGGGGTCTCTGGCGTTAGGGGCAACCCTGGGAGTGGTGGCTTTGATGACCGGTCAATGGCTCATCCTTCCAATTATTGCCATCATTCCGGTGAGTGAGACTCTCAGTGACATTATTCAGGTGGTATTTTTCAAAATCACAGGCGGCAGGCGGATTTTCAAAATGGCACCATTGCATCATCATTTTGAATTGTCCGGTTGGAGTGAAACACAAATAGTTCAACGTTTTTGGCTGATCAGCCTGATTGCCGGTATGGTCGGTGTTGCTTTGGCGATGGTGTAAAAATGACAGATTGGCGAACTCAGCGGATTCTTGTTATCGGAGCAGGCCGTCAGGGAACGGCACTGGCTTCGTATTTCATCAAGCAGGGCGCTGAAGTGACGATTACTGATTTGCGGCAAAAAGAAGATTTACCCGCAAATGCAAAAACCCTTGCTGGTTTGCCGATTCGCTGGGTTTTGGGTGAACATCCGCTTTCGTTGCTGGATGGTGTAGACATGGTGTGCGTCTCAGGTGGTGTTCCTCTAACAATTCCGCTTCTTGCCGAAGCACGAAAACGCGGAATACCGTGGACGAATGACTCGCAATTGTTCCTTGAAATTGCACCCTGCCCGGTGATTGGAATTACCGGTTCAGCAGGAAAAACGACAACAACAACGCTGGTTGGCAAAATGGCTGCAATTGAAAGCGAAGATAATCAGACATTTCGGAAAGTGTGGGTTGGCGGCAATTTGGGCAATCCGTTGCTTGATGACGTCGATAAGATGGATAAACAGGACCTGGCTGTGATGGAATTATCCAGCTTCCAGCTGGAAATAATGACGCTGGCCCCTCACGTTGCTGCGGTATTGAATATTACCCCGAACCATTTGGACCGACACAAGACGATGGAAGCGTATATCGAAGCCAAGACGAATATTATCCGCAACCAGCGATGCAATGATATTGCTGTTCTCAATCGGGATGAACCGGTATCGTGGGGGTTGCAGGAGCAAGCCAGGGGATATATTGTCTCCTTTGGTAAAAACAAACCCGAACAAGGATATTCCGGTTCGTATATCCGGGATGGCCGGATTGTGATTGCGGAGTCAGGGAAGGACAGCGATATTTGCGGTCTGGCGGATATCAAGTTGCGTGGAGCGCACAACGTGATGAATGTGCTGGCTGCTTGTGCGATTGCTTATTCCGCCGGGATTTCCTTTGAGAGCATGAAAAAGGCTGTTTCTTCGTTCAGGGGTGTGGCGCACAGGCTGGAATTCGTGCGTAGCTGGGGTGGGGCGGATTGGTACAACGATTCGATTGCCACTGCGCCTGAAAGGGCGATGGCTGCGATGCGTTCTTTTGATAATCCGATTGTTTTGTTGGCTGGCGGTCGTGATAAAGACTTGCCTTGGGACGAGTTTGCGAAACTCGCTGCGAAACGTGTTCGGATGCTGGTTTTGTTCGGTGAAGCAGCCGATATTATCGAGAAAGCCGTGTCGCCTTATATGGGAGCGGACCGGATGATTCATTGTGCAAAAATGGCGGATGCCGTTTCGGAGGCTGCGAAAATTATCGAACCCGGAGATGTGGTGCTGCTTTCTCCCGGCGGAACAAGTTTCGATGAATTCCGTGATTTCGAGGAGCGGGGAATTGCTTTTCGCAAATTGGTGAGGAAACTGCCATGACCAGGATGGATGTTCGCATGCCAACGGAAGCTGATCGTTCTGCTAAAATCCCGAAAAAGTTTGTCCGGATCAGGATGGATATTCCGCTGTTCCTGCTGATTGTGACCATGCTTATCTTCGGGGCGTTGATGGTTTATTCAGCCAGCGCTGATTTTTCTTACCGGACCTACAGTACGATGACCTATATTTTCCGGAAACAGGTGGAGTATATGTTTCTCGGTATGGTAATTGCGATTGTGTTGATGCTGACGGATTATCATCGCATGAAACGAGTCGCAATGGTTGGGATGCTGGGAACGATTGTGTTGTTGATTATTGTCAAGATTGTTGCTGAAATCCGCTTGGGGGCGGGCAGGGCGTTGTTCGGAGGATCCGTACAGCCTTCTGAGCTTGTCAAGCTGGTTATGATTCTCTATCTGGCAGTTTGGTTGTGTTCCAAACGTGAAAAGTTGAGCGAGATTGCATTTGGACTGGTGCCGCTGACAATCATGATCATGATTGTTGCCGGTCTGATTTACATCCAGCCGGATTTGAGTGCTGCTCTGACTATTGTGATCATGGGGGGAATCATGTTTTTCCTCGCCGGAGCCGATTGGAAGCAAATTGTCACTGCGGGTTTGGTTGTTCTTGTGATGGGCTTTTTCTTCATCAAATTCAATCCGACCGGTAGTGTACGCATTACTGAGTTTATCAATGGTTTGAAGGATTTGCTGAAAGGTTCCTATCATGTGAGACGGTCTATCGAAGCCTTCGTTACCGGCGGCTGGTTCGGTGTAGGCATTGGGCAAAGCGATACGAAACTTACCGGTTTGCCTTTCCCGCAGACGGATAGTATTTTTGCGGTAGTCAGCGAGGAGACCGGTGTGCTGGGCGCAACAGGGTTGATCATGATGTATGTGCTCATTCTGTGGCGAAGCCTGGTGATTGCAAAGCGTGCACCGGACGGGTTGGGAAGATTGCTTGCCGCCGGTATTGGTATCTGGATAACGCTGGAAGCTTTTTTCAATATCGGATCGATGCTCAACGTTTTTCCGATTGCAGGGAACTCACTGCCGTTGATTAGTGCCGGAGGGTCGAATTTGCTTGTGACCTTAGCCGGTTTGGGAATTGTTTTGAATGTGTCCAGACAATCTATGGATAAAAAGCTCAAGAATGAATGGAGGTTGTTCAATGCGGTTGTTAATCTGCGCCGGGGGAACAGGGGGTGGCGTGTATCCCGCACTCGCCGTTCTGCAGGCGCTCGAACGCATGCACGCAAGTAACCAGCCGGATGCCCTGGAAGTCATGTGGGTTGGTGGTGAATCCGGTATGGAAAAAGAGCTTGTTGCGCGTGAGCGGATCCCGTTTCGGGGAATTCCTGCTGCTGGTGTGCATGGCGTTGGGATGAAGGCATTACCCGGGAACATCCGGAAAATCGTACGCGGTATTCTGGCTGCCCGTGAAATCATCCGTGATTATCAACCGGACAGGATGTTTTTTACCGGCGGTTATGTTTCTTTCCCGGTTGCTTTGGCTGGCTTGAAGATTCCCAAGCTGGTATTCATACCCGATATCGAACCGGGAATGGCGCTGAAGGCGCTGCTACGCTTTACCAGGCATGTTGCCGTAATTGTCGACGAAACAAAACGGTACCTGCCCGCAGGCAAGGATGTAACCGTTACGGGGTATCCTACCCGATTGTCGTTGGCAGGGTTGAGTAGGGAGCAGGCATTGGCGAAGTTCGGGTTGACCGGCGATTTGCCTGTACTTCTGGTGATGGGTGGCAGTAAAGGTGCACGTTCTATCAACCGGGCGTTGTCTTCTGTGCTTGCTGATTTGCTTACCGAAATGCAAATCATCCACATTAGCGGCAAGCTCGATTGGGAGGAAGTTTCAGCGAAAGCGAAACAACTGCCTGAAAATTTATCGAAGCGCTATCGGGTTTTCGATTACCTGCATGAAGAAATGAGCGCTGCGTTGGGCGCTGCCGACCTGGTTTTATCGAGAGGAGGGGCTTCGGTTCTTGGGGAATACCCTTTGTTCGGTTTACCGGCGATTATCGTGCCTTACCCTTACGCCTGGCGTTATCAGAAGGTCAATGCCGGTTATCTGGTCGGAAAAGGAGCGGCGGTTTTGTTGAAAGATGAAGAACTGCCGATGAAAATCAAAGAAGTTGTCTTGTCTTTGATGCGGGATTCCGAAAAAAGGAAAAGGATGGCAGATGTCATGAACAGGCTAAAAATGCCTGATGCAGCCAGAGAAATTGCCGGGATTATTACCCGGATGGCAGCGGGAAAAGGGAAAAAGGACGGACAATATGGTTAGTTTACTGGTCGTGTTTTATATTTTCGTCATCCTGTTTGCTATCATCGGTGCCATGCGGGGATGGGCGAAAGAACTGCTGGTGAGTTTCAGTATCATTCTTGCGTTGTTTCTGATCTCGGTCAGTGAAAACTTGATTCCGAATATGAACGCAATGTTTGTGGACAATCCGGAAAAACAATTCTGGTTTAGGTTTACGGTTGTAATTGTCCTGGTGTTTTTCGGTTATCAAACACCGAAGATACCGAAGTTCGAAGCAATTGCCCGCCGCGAAAAATTATCTGATTCTTTGCTGGGGATTTTTCTCGGGGCGATCAACGGGTATTTGATTTTTGGTACGATCTGGTTTTTCATGGATGTTGCGAAATATCCGTTCAAGTATTTTTCTGCCCCGGCATCCACTGATCCGCTTGGACAGGTCGCTATCGAATTGATTGGCAAGCTTCCTCCGGCATGGCTGGGTGCAGAACCTTGGGTTTATCTCACAGTCGGTGTCTCGTTTTTGTTCGTACTGGTGGTGTACTTGTGATGAAACATGTTCATTTGATTGGCATCGGAGGTACCGGACTTTCTGCAATCGCAAAAGTATTGCTTGAAAGCGGGTATGAGG
>CAYWFK010000053.1:0-19632 GCA_964457375.1 uncultured Anaerolineales bacterium | reverse complement strand
TCTTCGGCAGTCCATCTTTGCTATGTGTGGGAGGTTTAATCCCCACCGCGCGCATATCATCGAAAAGTTTTTGCGTGCTCGCCGTAACACGGGTTTCTTCCAGTGCATTGCCTTTCGAGCGGCGACGCTCTCCATCGGATTTTCCCAGCTGATAGATACGTTCCAGAACATGCCTGGCAATCTGCTCATTTTCCCCCAGTGCAGCAACAAGTTCCGGATTGCTCCGGGACAAGTGCCGAAAATAGACAAATCGATTTCCATCACAAGACATATTACAACCCCTCCACGATTGTTTAGCTGATCTCCGAACGCACGGCGTCCAGTGCATTCAGGTAAAAATTCTTCCACGGGTCTGGAATATCGGATGTATCAGGAATGGTTTTCCGCACGAGGCTCAGGGCATCCAGAAAGCCATTGGCTGCCTCGATGAAATTCAGTACGGAATCAGTAATGACCCTATCGCTCTCGAATACAGGCGCCTGGCTGTTTTCCAGCCCCTCATCCACCTTTTCATCCACAAACTCCCCGCGGGCTTCGGCCAGCGCATCATCCACTGTATAGCCCTGGTCTTTCACAGCGCGGGCGATACGGCGTACACGCCGGGCCAAACCGGGATCTTCATGCACAGCATCAGCCACCTGACGTTGTGCATCCTCATCCAGCCTGCTGATTGCGCGCACAGCCGCTTCGGTAACAGGGGACTCTCTCAATGTCTCCTGCACATCCTGGGGAATGGCAAGAATCTGCAAGAGCTTCTTTCTGCGGCTCTTGGTCATTTCAATCCCCAGGGAATCCAGTACAGTATTCCAGGTTACAGCCGGTTTGGTCTGTGCAAAGCCATGTTCGGCAAGCAAAGCCTCCAAATCAGGCAGCAACTTTCCGGGCGGCACCGGCCGGCCCAAAACAGCAGAAGCCTGTTCTTTCAGCCCCATTGATTCGGCGTTGGCTGCCAGCCAGGCAATACGCAAGGCAGCTGCCCGGTCGATCGGGTTCAGTTCTTTGCGATGCAGGTTCTCCATCAACCGCAAGCGATGCGCCTGCAATGGTCCGGGGTCCGGACGCACGATACAGCACAATTCTGTCAATCCCGCCAAACGGGCAGCACGCACACGGCGTTCACCCGTAAGCACCCGGTAGCTGCCATCATCCGCTTGCAAAACCACAGGTGGCTGCACGACTCCGCCACTGGCTATCGATGCTGCCAGTTCATCCAGATTTGTGGTTTCGGCATCTGTGCGCGGGTTACGCGGATCAAACCGGATGCTGTCAAGCGGTAAAGTTTGTAAGTTTGGTTCCATCGAAGTCACTCCATGAAATATTCGTCATCGCGATTCGTGTATTCTTTCCATGTTCGTCAATGAGGTAAGTTTTTCTCCCTGATCTCCCCTGCTCATTTAGCCTATTCCCTTGGCAACGGTCCTGTCCCTGAATTGCGCAAAGCCGCCGCAGCCAGGCGGGTAAGTGCCCGCACGACTTCATTGACCGCTTCCTGCACTTCTTCGGTGTTCCCCACTGGCGTCATGGGCAGTTTATGCTTCGGGCATAAGGGGATTTTGGTAATCTTGTCCAACGGGACATTCGTTTCTTCACCACAACGGTCACAACGAAACAATATGGTTTGCTTCATACCTCTCCCTTTCTCTGTAATTGCTGCCACAACGTCTCCACGACATTCTGATAGCTCGTTTTTCCATTTTCGATTGCATCCAGCCGGGCTTCCATTCGGGAAGTGAAATCCGGACTAAAAACCCGGGGATATTCGGCAGTCAGAAAAGCGCACACCTGTTTTCCCCGTTCGGTTACATGCAGCACCCCGTCATCACCCTGAATGACATACTTGCGTTGCAGCAATGCGGCAATGATTCCCGCATACGTGGCCGGCCGTCCTATGCCATGTTCCTGAAGCAAGCGCAGCAGCTCCACTTCTGTCAATCCGGGTTGTTGTTGCACCTTTTTCGTCCGGACGGCTTCCGGTCTGATCTTCTGGCGTTTCCTGATCTTTGCCAGTTTCGATTCTTCGACCCGGATCACCGGTACATCTTCCCGCGGAGTATATGCTTGCCGGTAACCGGCATCTACCAATATTCTCTCAGTCGCTCTGAACAAATTTCGTTTCATGCTCATCCTCCGCCGGCCTGAAACACAACATCGATGATCTTGTATCTTGCAGGCCGCATTTGACTGGCAAGACAACGCTGCCAAATCATCTTGTATAGACGGTGGGCATCGTTCCCGGTCGCCACCAGGGTATCGGGGATCACCGCCGGGTCCGCAGGGCGGATGGCTTCATGGGCCTTTTCCGGAACTCCTGCTTCGTCATCGCTGCCGGTTCCGCGTATTCGTTCCTTCAACGTCTGCCAGGGGTTTTTCTCTTTCGGCAGTGCATCCGTCCCGTACAATTGCACGATCACATCCCTTATTGCCGAAACAGCTTCCGCATCGATTTCTGTCGAGTCACTGCGCGGGTATGTAATCAATCCGTTTTCGAAAAGGCTCTGTGCTTCAGCCATGATTTTGCGGCTGCTCCACCCCAACAAGCGGGAAGCGTCCTCGATCATCGCCAAGGTGTCGTACGGAGCCGGCGGCTTTTCATCGACGATATTTACTTGCTTGTCCACAACCGTCATCATCGCACTATCCAGCGATGAAGCCATTCGCTCAGCCTGAATGCGATCCGTGAACTCCAATGCTGCTACTGTCGTCATAGCTCTACGGTCACTTTCCAGCTATCGGAGGATGCCATCCGTTTTCTTTCGTGATCGATCAGGAACCCCAGCGCCACAGTCTGTACCCGGCCAGCGCTCAAGTCTCTGCCGTTTACCGCTGCCCACAATCGCGGGGATACGATGTACCCAACCAGTCTGTCCATCACCCGTCTGGCAACCGCTGCCTTGACCAGCCGCTTGTCAAGCGGGCGCGGTCTACGCAATCCTGCTTGTACTGCAACACGGGTAATCGCGTGAAAATCGACAACGAATACATCCTTCCCTTCGAGTTCTTCTTCGAAGACCTTGGTTACATGCCAGGCTACTGCTTCGCCTTCCCTGTCAGGATCTGTTGCCAGAAGCACCCTGTCAGCTTTCCGGATAGCCTGCCGCAACATCTCTACTGTCTTTCGGCGTCCGGGATTGACCTGGTATTCAGGCCGGAAACCACGAGTCACATCGACACCCAGCTTTTCACAAGGCAAGTCACGCAGATGGCCCAGACACGCATACACGGAAACATCCCCTTCGAGCACTTCCCGGGCATACCGTGATACTGCTTTCGCCTTATTGGGTGATTCGACGATTATCAATGTCCTCGATGTTTTCATGGTTTTCTTCGACACTTCCGGCAACCTCCGAACTGTATACACTACCTGCTCATATCTCCAGAATCTTTTCTCTTTTTCTGGTATTCAGGTTCAGCCATTCTTCCAGTTTGTCCTGCAAAACACTGCTCAACAGTTTCCCGTAGAACTGGACCTTGCAAGGGCTTTCCGCCAGTCTGTCCCTGTATCCTTCCCCGACGATGCGTTTGGAGAAAACAGTCAACACTCTCGGAAACGTGTAAGTTTCCCATTGGTACCGCCACAAATTTTCGTTGTTTGCAAACACGGACGCATATTTGTCTACTTTGCGTTCTGCCCGCGTGCGCTTGTCTTCGTTGTGGTATTCGATGCAGAAATGAAGTGTTTCCATGCCATCTTTCTCCAGAATAAGCAAGGCATCAGGTTCCAGAACTTTTCGGCTGTGATCAGTGTTGTACAGCGCCCCGTCATTTGTTCCTTTCCAGATTACGGCCCAGCCTGCGTCGTCGGCCAGGTTGAACAAACGCAATATGATCTCGTTGAGAATCACATCGTGCATGATTCTATTTAGGGAATAAGCCAGATGCCCGGTTACCGGAGACTGTCCAAGACGCATCGTTGCCAGTTCAACACCAATTTGTCCCAACACATAGAGACGCGGTTCATCTCCCCCATCAAGCCCATAAGATTCAAAAACCGTACTCAGCTCAGCAGGAGCTATTGGCAGTCGATACAAGAAGCGTTTGCCTTTTCTTGTATAGTCGTCAAGCGTCGACGGTGCCACCAGAAAACCAAGCTGTTGACTGCTGAGAATTCCGCCACTTGCCAACAACTCGATTACCTGCCAGGCATGCTGTGACAAGCCTCTTCGCAACAATCGATCTGTCATCATTTTTACAGTTTGAGGAGCAAGTGTTTCATAAGTTGATGTTCTTCCAGCCCGTCGATTCAAGGACGGCATATCTCGTTTGGGTGTAAATTCATAAGCCATAACAATATCTCTTCCTTTCTTTGGATAACTATTCTGCTGACAATATCACTGCCGGAATAGAGTCATACCTATCCAGGGGATAGGTAGTACGTTTTTCAAAAAGTGCTTTTAACCAATTTAGATACCTATTTGAGTACCATTTTGGATACCGATTAGCCATTTTTCCAAAAACCAATTTAGAACCAATTTGAATACCAATTGGTGACCAATTTAGATACCAATTATCTTTGTCAATCGAAGTCCGTAACATCATTCGCTCCCATGCCATTTTTGCTGTTCCCGGCAGTCGGTTTAACCTTTTTTGGTCTGCCCGGATTGCGCTTCCCGGCCTGCAATGTTCGCCAATAATGCGCCTCACGCAGCCACCATGGGAGACCGTACAGACACCTGCTTATCTTCAGTGCACGCCTTACCTTGTCGGGTTCCCGGCCAGGATCGGTAAGCAGCTTTGCGGCCTGATATTGATTCCAGGCCATTGCGCCCGCGACAACCCGATCCCAGGTTGAACTATCCAAAACACGCAGATAGTCGACGACCGGTTGTGCTTTCCTGATGTTGTTCGGATCACCCGTTCCACGGGCAAGTTCCATCACATGCTGCCATTCGTTCGATACTGCCGGTTCGTCCGGAACAGATAGAACGACCGGCGACCGTGTGGAAGCCAGTGATTGAGGTGGCATCATTCTGAGCAAACACGGAGGCTGCGGAGCTTTCCCTGCCATCGCCTTGACATACCCGTGGAACTTGGGCATATTGCGCAAATCGACAGCAGTAATCTGGTCACTTCCCAACACCTTTGCTGCCTCGTTCGCCTCATCCGGATTGCTGACCAACAGCACGATCTTGTTGTTCGTGTTGATCGAGACATTCTTCTTCGTTTCCACATCAAGCTGGTTGATCGACTGCGTAGCAAGAATTTGAGATGCACCAAACTTGCGTGCTTCACGCAAAATGGTATCCACGATAGCCGCCACTTCTCCGGAAGCCATTGCAGCAAATTCATCGATGATGATTGCAGCCTGCTGCCGCTTCGTGCGGTCCGTACGCCCCAGAAATGCGCTCTTCACCATTTGCATCACAAGCATCGATACCAGCGGAGCAACCTGTTCCCCGATCTCGGCGGCATTCACCGGCACAAGCACCAACCGGCCGGCGGTCAGCAATTCACGCAAATTGATCCGCGGCCCCAGCGGTGGCAAAGCCAGCGAACGCCGCAACCGTCTGTCGTTGGTGAAGATTTCCAGCCTGCGCCTTGCAGCGCGGATACTTTCCTGCATTCCCGCTGTTCCCTTGTCCCCTCGCAAAGCGGGGAACAAATCATCCTGGCAAAACTCACGGCTTCTAGCAACCTCATCGGAAGCATTTGCAAGGATGCGTTCACGGTACGCTTCTTCACTTTTCGTCAGAAACCGATCCAACCCGACCAGGCTCGCAGAATAACGTTCCACATCCAGCAGCACACGGATACTGTGCCGGAGGACTTCACGCATTCGCGTCGATGCATCCCAGGACTGCGGTTCGGCAGCGCGGATGACGCTCATCGCCACCCCCACGCCAACATCGACACCGCCATCCAGCCCCAGAGTCATCAGGGGAATGGATGGCGGCTGTTTGCTGTTGATTGCCAGATAAACGATCTGCCCCATTTCGTCGTCGGGCACAGCACGAATTACATCCAGACAAAGATCACCATGAGGTTCGACGATACACGTCGTTACCCCCAACGCATAAAACTGAATGGCAATATTCCCCAACAACACGGATTTACCACTGCCTGTCGTACCGACAATCAGCGTATGCGTCTTCCAGTCATCGATGGGAATTCCGGCGGTGATGACATTCCCGTCATCATCGATGCTGTCACCCAGAACAATCATTTTGCGCAGTCTTCGTTCTGACATTGCGGGTCCTCTGGCTAGTGAGTCACTTTGATTTGCAACTCATACGCAGCTGTATTGTTCACATCCGGGTCGGTGAAAACGTAGATATAGTATGAGCCGCTCGCAGGGACGACGAACGAAATATGGTGGTTGTCATCATAATCACGCGTAATCTCATTCCCGTCAGGGTCATAGGCGATCAACTGCAAACCCGCAGAATTCCCGGAAAACACCGTAGCTTCAAGTACATTCCCTGCCGTAACGATGTCATCCAAAAGAAAGACATCACCCGTATTGGCCGAACCATCGTGATGTCCTGCCACGACCGCAGGCAACGCGGAGATCGGATTGGCCTCACCAAATGTATTATTCGGCTCGGATTCCTGAATGGCATGAGAACTGTTCATCGACACGACAGGCAAATAGATGACCGCTCCGGAATATTGATACCTGAACGTAAACATGGTTTTCCACGCGGCATTGTTACCGGCATTGTCCCGCGTACTCACCCTGAAATAATACGTTCCACCGATTTTCAAAGGCTCGGGAGAATATTCGGCGCTCGTAACGAATGTCTCTGCACTTCCCTGCGGATCAGTCCCGAAATAAACCCTGTACCCTGCAACCCCGCTGTGGGCATCAGAGGCACCAGCCCAGGAGAATTCCGGATTGTTGATTGCCTCCTGCCATTGCCCGTCGACAACGCCATGCGCCTCATCGATATAATTCGGATTTACCGGAGGTGTATGGTCATCGATACTCAAAGCCCACAATTCACGCCCCGGATTCGACTGAGGATAAGTAGAATACGATTTCGCACTGATAAAAACCATCCCGCCCTGTCTGAACAAAACCGGATTCGAGTTTCCGTTTTCATCCAGTTTTCGCAACAATGACGTTCGCCCTGCAGTTCCGTCACTTTCCCAGATTTCATCGTTATTGACAACAAAAACGAACTTGCCATAACTTGCATCCGTCATCTGACTTGGCGACGAATCCTGAGCCGCCGGCGCAATATCCTTCACAAGGCTGGTACCACCCTCCGTGCCGTCACTTCTCCACAATTCCGCTCCATGAACCGTATCGTCACCACTGAAATACAACACATTGCCTACTACACTCAGGTTCGTAACTGCTGATACATCATTCGTCACAACCACGGTCCCGGAGGCTGTGCCATCACTTTTCCACAAATGGCTGTCCGTCCATGTCGTAAAAACCAGCATGCCTTTGAAAGCCGTAAGGTAATGCGGGGTGGAACCCTGATAACCAGCAGGCTGAATATCCTTGACCATCACTGTACCGGTTTCTGTTCCGTCACTCTTCCATAGTTCTTTCCCGTGAATTCCATCATTTGCTGTAAAAAAGAGCACACCATCGACAGGAACCAGATTGGATGGTGACGACCCCGGTGCCGCCGGCCGTATATCCCTGATCATCATCGTACCGGCTTCTGTCCCGTCACTTTTCCACAACTCCGTCCCATGATTGCCATCCGATGCAGAAAAATAGATCTCGTTTTTATAAACAACAAGACCCTCCGGCTCTGAGCCACCGCCGGGATTAATATCCCTGACCATCACCGTGCCGGTTTCTGTTCCATCGCTTTTCCACAATTCCGTCCCATGATTGCCATCCGATGCAGAAAAATAAACTATGCCGTCAAGGACAGCAAAATTTCCCGGATATCCGGATGGCTCACCAGGCGCAATATCCTTGACCATGTACGTCCCGGATTTCGTGCCGTCGCTGCACCACAGTTCCCATCCATGCACACCATCCATAGCCGGGAAAAACACAACGCCGTTTACAGTCACACCATAACCAGAGAAAGACGTTCCACTACCGCTATTGATATCTTTCACCAGTTTGGTATCGAGCGACAAACCATCACTCGTCCACAATTCACTGCCGTGGGTCCCATCATCTGCCGAAAACAGGACCGTATTGCCGGTCTGGCCTGCAATGAAAGACGGAGAAGAACTCGCCAACCCAGGGTTGATATCCTTGACCTGGTACGGCAGCGGGAAGATATGATCGCCCGCTGCCAACCCCGTTCCCGGATACTTCATGATGAAGCCAATCGACAAACAAACAACGACCACCAACACAGCACTTATTAACTTCACTGATTTCATGATTTCATCCTTTCTCAAACAAAACGACTTGATCCAATGGTGTTACTCTCATCGGTTGGGCAACCGGCAGCGACTTGGCACTGGCGACCATCAGACGGGGAGCCACTGTTTGCATATCCTGCCCGACCAAATGGGCAAGATAGACCAGTTCGTTATCACCCCATGCCTGCGTGACTCCGGGACTGCGCGCAAGCACCGGTTCCGGATTTTGCCCTTCACGCACCCGTTTGACAGGGTTCGCTGGCCCGAACGCCGACGTCACCGCACGTGCCAGCCCGCGGGCAATTCCCTGAGCGCGCTCCTGCGTATCCGCCATGCCCACAGTGCGGATCGTCGCCTGCAAAAACGTGCGGTCGAATCGCTTTTCAAGCATGCGTGCCTCTTTTTGACGCAAGGCACGCACACCGGCATGAGGAATTTTCCCGCCTTCGCCGCGGGCTTCTACCGCACGCTGTCCAACAGCTTTTCGGGTGCCAAAATCACTTTTGGCAATCACTTGCAACAATCCTCGTCCTCGACCCACAACGCCGTTCAATTCCACCAACACACTGCGCAAAGGGTCACTGGAAATTGCATCGATAGGAACATCCCAGGTACTTGGCTGGCATTCACACCACCAAATTGACCATCCGTCCGGCACTTTTGCCGGATCATCATCGATGTCCCTGCGCCCCATACCCGGCCATTCCGCTTTGAACTGGGTAAGCGCAGCCCGCAATCCTTTTTCGGATGCATGCAGCCCAAAGGCAATCTCAGCCCCGCTACCGAAAATCTCGAAACTCAGATGCTCGTCATGAGGCAATGCATCGGCCAGCCGCCCCCAGACATTGATCCGCTCAGGGTAAACCGGTTTCCAGTCTGCACGCGGAAGCAGCAAAACAGTTGGCCCCTGTGCCACTTTTCGTTCGATTTCCGCCTGGTAGCGTTGCCGTGCCGCCCGTTTCCGCAACCGGAGCAGGACCATGATGCCAACCACCAACCCAAAAAACAACATTGCGGGAATCATCCAGGCACCATTTGCAAACCAGCGATTTGCCTGACGCAATCCAGACTTGACGTTGCGGGGATCGACAGTGGAAAACAACATCAACAAAACCGCTAACGCACCAAGTCCGCCGATCTTCAGATAATCCTTCCGGTCCATCGCTACAACCAGTCTTCCTCGTCTTCACCGATTCCGGATTCGGGATTTCCGGCAGGCACGTCCGGTTTCCGATCCGTTTCTTCCCCGGCCGGTTGCTTTACCGGTAATTCGTTCAGTTCCGTCTCCGGAACATCAGGTTTTCCACGCATTTTCACCAGCTGATTCTCCAGACTGCGTTCTTTCTCGCGCAGCCAGGCAATCCAGTCTGCATACACACCCATAAGTTGATCCAGATTCGAATAATCAATCGTCATCCGCTGATCTCCTCGATAATCCTCTCGATAACCTGCTTCGCTCTTCTACGATCCTGCAGCTGCGAAGACAACACAACCAGCTCGAACGGGGACGGGCGTACATGAGTCAACAGCAAGTCCCCGGGGATCTTTGCCAGGCATACCCCGCGCGGCAGGCTGTACAAGCTTTCGGAGAGAGATTCCGGCAAGCCCGGAAACGTCTCCTGAATATGCTGACGTTCGGAATCTTTCTGATAGAAAAGCAGGGTAAAAGGGGAATTTGCGATGATCGGGGCACCATGATGCAGCCCCGTTTCATCAGCCGGCCCAAGCAAACTCGGCAAGTCCTGATCTGCCACAATCATGCCCACCCGCCGGGAACGGGCGGTTTTGTATTCACCGCTGACGTGAGATGCAATCACACCATCACGCATCAGCATGCCCATTTCGTCGACGAAGAAGAGGATCGGTGTCTCATCTCCCCGCCGGCGCTTCCGGCGGATAGCCTGATTGATGTCTGCGACCAGCATCGAAAGCAGTGCCGAGCGCAAATTTCCTCCAAGCTCCTGTTTGGGCAACCGGGAGACATCGTAAACCGTAACAGCGTGGGACAATGTGAAATCCACATTCGTGGGACGTCCGAACAAGTCCGCATAACTCCCGTGTGTATACGGTTCCAGTTTGAAACCCAGCAATTCCGCTGTCTCCCGTGCTGCGGGAAGGGAATGCCTTTCCGCCAGTTGCTGCAGTCTCTCCTGCACTGCACCCAGCGTCGGGATCGGTACGTCACGCCCCCAAAGCGGCCCGTAGATATCCAGCAGTACTTCGTCCATCACTGCCCGTGCCAGGGAATCATCCCTGTCATAGATACCAAGCAAAGAAAGCATTGCACAAACACTCTCGACCTGGCTGCTGATTTCATCATGCGCTATATCAAGAATGTTGACAGCCGCTGCACCAGTCCCTAGAACGACTTTCTGATAGATATCATCGCCCAAAAACGACAGATCGACATTACCTTGAGGATCGACGATGATCAGATGGCACCCAAGGTGAAGATGTCGAAGCATCAACAGCAAGACTGCAAACGTCTTTCCGCTGCCTGTTTGCCCCAATACCACCATGTTGTATGCCGGATTGTTGGGATCGAAGATATTCAGAATAACCGGAGCCTGATTACGGTCGATTCCCAACAGTACCCCGCGTGTTTCCGTACGACGGCGGTAAGACAATGCACTTCCTGTCAGCAATGCCACACCGGGAGATGTCAGTGGTGTACCGCTCATATCATCGAACGGCTGCACACTGAACACCTTGCGGGCAGTACCACCCGGAGGTGTAACCCGCATCATTTCCAGCGGAACAGCTCCCCGCACGACCTCCATGCGGGTTTGCAATTCCCTTTCGTCCGCTCCGCCGACCATCACATAAAACCGCATGGTATGCAGTGAAGCACCTGCCCGGTTCATCTCCGCCTGCAGGCGTGCGATCGTAGTCGTCACCTCGTTGGCAGCCTGTGCGGTCTCCATCGACCTTTTCGGCTCATACTTGGCGACGGCAGCCTTCAATCTCAATTCCTTCAAAGCTTCCCGCTCGGAATATGCGCTCACCTGCATTGCAGCCCAGACAGGAAAGTCCAGAGCAAACAGGCGATGCAAACCGCGCGGGTAAACAGCACCATGCTGATTTGCCTTCGACCGCAGCAACCCCCAATGACTGCCATCATCAGCCACGACATGGCTCCATTGATCTTCACCACGATAGAACGGCATCGGAATCGTATGGTCGAGCGGTTTGGCAATCACGCCGTACGTTCCCAGAAGGTCACACAACCCGGCGTCATCCATCAGGGTGTTCAGTACCAGATAGAGACGGATATAGCGCACTTCTTCCACCGCCCGTTCCAGATATTCCAGATATTGCATCCGGTAAGCCCGTACACCGGGCGGCAGGGTCTGTTCGTCGACGGATGCATGCTGAAACCCGTCGAGTACATCGCTCGGTTTCAACGTATCCGTCACCATCAACAACCTGGCACTGGGCAAACCCTGCACCATTCGGGGCAGAGCCGCCCAGAAACCAGACGTCCCAAGCAGTTGCCAGGGGGAAGCGGTAGCAATATCGAAAGAGTCCAGTTGTACGATATTCACAGTTCACTCTCCAAAGCGCACGACTTCCTGCCCGTCAAGATCGGTGACGATGAACGTATCCTGGTCTCCACTTGGAAGAATCACCGGCAGGGTTACGATATGTTCCTGCTTCGCATTGTGCTGCAACCGCTCGACGGCATAGAAGATGACGTTCCGGTCTCCCAATGCCTCGAACTTGCGCACCAGCAGGAAGCTGATGACTGCCGCCAGACCGCCAAACACAGGGCTGCCCAGCAAGATCAGTATCAACACCCCGGGCAATGCAGTTAGCAATAACTCCTGTAAACTCATCCCCATGAACACCCGGCTTTCATACGTCAGGATGTTCACCGGCCAGTCGTATTGCAAATCATCGATTTTGATTTCACCGTCACTCATCAGATGATCCTAGAAGTATCCAACCAGCGCTGATGCAGCGCCTACCAGTACAAGCCCGATGACCACATTCAGAATTTGCTTTTTGTATCGTTCAGCCTCCTGGGGAAAGAAAGCCGCCCCGGCCATCACGACACCAATCAAGCCAATACTGATTACAGCCAATCCTTTTGCCATTCCTGTGAAATCCATGTTTAATCTCCTTTTTTTCGTCTGGATAGTTGAAATTCGCATTCATTCAGTCGCCGATTGTCGAAAATATCCTGATACTCACCTCCTTTTGCTATTTATCCAACGCGTCTGACAAAATGATGACAAAGCGCAATCCGTTTTGTTCCCACAGCAAAACCGGATCGGATTTGCTATGCGCCACATCTCCCGCCACACGGCCGCTGACCGTATCGCCGATTCTGGCCAGTCCGCCACTGCCGACAGCCCCGATGACACTCAACGGAGGCGGCCACCATCCCGGTACCTTCTCAACCTGCACACGTTTGGTAATCGCCAGCGTATCCCCGCTGTATGCCACATTGCTCCGGACAGCGGTCAGAATCACGTCACAGACCACGAAATTACCGGAACTTGCACCAATCTGCACTACCTCACTGCAACTCCGGACGGACAATTCCAGTCCGGCATCATCGTTCGTAACCGTCAATGTATCGGTAATGATTTCTTTCACCGGCACAGGAGGCGTGAAAGCGAATGACGGCGTAGCCGTGTTCGTTGGTGTTGCTGTTGGTGACGGTGTCACCGTGGCAGTCGGTGTCGGGGTTTCCGTTGGAGTCGGTGTTGCTGTGAGTGTCACCGTTCCGCTGTACGTAGGGGTAAAAGTGGGCGTCAAACTAGGCGTCTGGCTGGCCGTCGGCGTGGCAGTCGGTGTCGGGGTAAGCGGAGGCAGTCCCCGGTCCTGTTCCACATCCGCAACCAGAACCCAGCGATCCCCGGAGCGTTCTCCGTGCAGAATCACCACAATCGATGGACGCAAACTGTTCATGCATTCGATTTCATATCGCTTCAGCCGCAATATATCGGTCAAGCGATACTTCACCACTTCGCCACTGCGCAGACGCAGGGTAATATCATCCCCGTATGTCATTCCCCCGACCGCATCCCCGACTTCCTGGGTATAGGGCACAGCTATCACCCGCCGCAGTTCCGTACCCGGCAGCCATTCGGCAACCGCCGGCAGCCATTCCCCGTCTTTCAGCTTCGCCTGCTTCAAAGAAAAGGCAATACTGGCAAACGCCACCGAAACCGGATCATTCGGACCGCTGGGAGAACCGGCACTGTCCAGCACCAGATCATATGGCGTTGCAGTCGGATAAATCTTTTCCGGCGTTGGCGTAAGCGTCACAGTGGGGGTATTCGTCGGGCTTGATGTGATCGTTGCGGTCATCTTCGGGGATTGCCCGGCAACCTTCCCGGCCACGAGCATCACGAGCACAGGGATCGCAGCCAAAAACAACACCAGCCCCAGTTTCATCGGTATCGGCAACTCCGCCAGCCGCTGGCGTAAAGTCGATTGTCCCTGCACCTGCACACCGCCAATCGCAACTTCGCGCCCGGCCAGAATGGCCCGTACACGCGGTGTGTCGACATTCACTTTGGCAATTCGATTCGGTGCTACCGGAACTTTCCCTTCTTCAGCTGCTTCCCGATACATGCGACGGGCCAGTTCCAGTTTGTCGCCAATCGAAAACGCACTTTCACGCTCGACTCGTACCTGAAAATATGCATCGAATATCTTGCGTTGTTTCGTATCCAACAGATCCTCCTACGGCAAATATGACGGATATTCCGGTAGTGGAAGTTGCAATTCCCCTTTGGCTGTTCCTCCGGTATCAGGGGCCTTGAGCACCAAACTCCAATGCATATAGGGTGCTTCCACATCGATCAGGGTATCTTTCTCCATGTCCACCGGCAACACGAACGATACGATCCCGTCTTTGGTCAGAGACCAACTCTGCCAGTTCTCGCTTGTTGCAATCACAACCAAATCATTCACACCCTCTCCCAAATCAAACTGCCGGTTTTCATTGGCATCGATATAAACCCTGATTTGAACGAAAGTCGGAATGATCGTTGCAGTGGGTGTTATCGTGGCTGTTGGCGTTACAGTCGCTGTCGGGGTATGTGTCCGCGGTTTCCAGTGCCATACCCGCCGGGTCGGTGTCGGTGTGGGAGTTTTCTTTTTGTGGTGAGCAGCAGGTTTACGGGTGGCAGTCGGATTGATCGGTGGTGGCGGTGCGGTCGGAGTCGGATTCCCGGCCATGACAATCCGGCCAGGACGCATAATCGACACAACCGACGCAACCGACAAAACCGACAAAACAACAACCAGGAATAAAGAAAACGGGATTTTCTTCATTTGTCGTCCATTCCTTTCGGAGAAACATTTTGTTCGCTTGAATGAGCATCCGGACGGATGATATTTTCCGGACGGGGAATACGTTTCGATACCGAACCTGCCATACCGGCATCTATTTCCGGTTGCACCGGTATGCGGTCCTGCTGTACGAAATCCGTCATACCCGCACGCTGCGCCTGCACGTTCTCCCCCGTATCGATCGTTGGAGATGTCATTTGCACGATTACACCATCCGTCACGGACATTTCCCCGGCGCCGGCAGGTACCTGAACATATGTCGTGTCTGCCACCATCTCTGCCAGCCGGGAAGCTTCCGCCAGGTCCCGCTGTGGTGTACCTTCGAAAGCCTTGATCGTCTGCAGCTGCTCGGCGATGTATGCGGACCGATCCCAATCCGACCCATCCGGTGCCTTTCTTTCGGTGTCGAACAATGCAGTCAGTTGTTCGGTATCCCAACCCTGACCTGCCGCCAAATCATGTAATTTGTACTGTGCCGCTGTATCCCCCACTTGCACAGCCGGATTCTCCGGATCGAGAACAGCAGACGCCAGAATCCGTATCTGTGCCTGATCTTCCAAATCACCAACAGCTAACGCCCTGCGGATGGATGCATTGGATATGTCCATTCTCAAATCCTGATCGATTGTATTTCCCCGAATACTCCGAATGGAACGGTCACGTTCCGCACGATAGCCATCATCCAGTTTTCCATCCGGATCGATCAATTCATCATGTTCGCTGGCTATGGATTGTGTGCGTTCCACGATATCACGTATCTGTTCCGCAGCCTCACGGCCGCCATTTTCGTAACTGGAAAGCACCCGGGCTGCCAGTTTCATGTCCCCGAAGGCTTGTGCCAGTTCCGCTTCAGCCAGCTCCCGATCTCCGTCATCGAAGAATGCCTGCTCCGCACGGTCCAGAGCGCTGACATCCGGAGTCAAATACGCCCCGTCATTCCGGGCACCCCGCCACTGAGGCGCCAGCCGCAGCCGGTCCTGATCAGCCAAAGCAATTTGTGATGCTGTCGTTCCGCGTTTCATTTCCTGCTGGTTATATTTGTCTTTTCCCTTTCCCCGCCTTTGTTGTGATGCAACCAGGTTTCCGGCCATCATCGGCAAACTGCCATCCGACAAAGCCCCTGCGGCAAATGCCTGAGCAGCATTGCTGTCCGGACGCGTCGATGCTGCGACCACAGCCGCACTGCGTCCTGTCTTGCTGCCCCCAAGCAAATTACCGGCACCAGCCATCAATGCTACACTTGCCCCACCGGTCAGTGCACCCATACCTACGGCCGCAGCCGTGGTTACTGCCGTATTGAGCGCACTTTTTCCGGGAACACCCGGCAGCTGATCACTGCCCGTTAATGCTCCCACACTGGCGAACGAACTTTGCAATATTCCCGATGATCCGCTCAAAGCTTTCCATGCGTTTTTCACGCCGGCATGCAAGGCAATGATTACGATACCAAGACCGCCCATATAAACCACCATGCCTGCCAGACTGAAATCATCACCTGTAAACACTGCCGATCCCAGTTCGCTCATGATGCGTACGAACACCGATGCAAATAACGACACCGTGACGATCCCCAAATACTGTCTGGCAAGACTGCCTAACAACGTCGCTCCGAATTCGAAGAACCCCAGCGGTAATGCTGCGATGAAGAAAATGATCAATACCAGCGACGCAGCAGAAAGCATCATCATGATGATTGCCACCAGCAGCAGGACATATGCAGCTACCAGCGTCATTCCCGCCCGGATCGTCCCCACCGTTGCCATCACTGTCAGCTCTGTCTGGGCATCTGTCGTCATCAATTCTCCGGGCAGGATCATATCCAGCGCCGATACCCCAAACGCCATCAGCAATACCCGAAAACGGTATGTTTCAGCTTCACTGATCTCAGGAAAATATTGGGTTGCATAGGCCTTTGGCAATATCAGTGGATCGTCATCCTCGATGGACAAGGCATCTTTTGGATGTGCCATCATCGGGACGCTCACCAGTTCGGACAGCTTCGTCGTATCTCCGCCGATGATGGTATCCATCATTCTCAAACGCAGATCCTCGACAGCATGAATCATGTCGAAACCCTGTGTACCGCTGATGAACAACGCCACCATGAATACCCCCCAAATGATTACCCGCTCAAGTTTCACCGGGGATTGCCCGCTCAAAACGGCAAACGGCAGTATCAGGACAAGCCCCGCAACCATCAATGCTGTATAAAGCATTCCGTTCCGGCCCCGCACCAGCTGGTCCAGCACGCCGCCGGATCCGCCCATGATGCTTTGCAACGATTCGAGTATGGCATCACGGATTTGCAGCCAAACGTCACCTTTCAGGGCAAAATCAGCAAGCATTGCTGCCCATCGGTCCATCAGCCAGAAGATTCCCGTAAGCTTCCTTGCACCGGCAATCAGCCATTCCTGTGCCATCTGCCCCAACGTGGCAGCCAGATAATCACCGCCGGACATGCAGTAGGATTTCCTGCCGGGATTGATGTAATCACAGGGACATTCTGACGAATTTTTGGCTGTCCCGTCATCATTGAACGGTTCGCAATCCGGTGATTGTGCAAATACCTGACTGACGGAAACCAGCAACACAAGTGCCGGTATGATCATCGAAAGCAATTTCTTTTGTCTCATAGTTCGACATCCTCATGTTTGCGGATGAAAAGCCAATACACCAGCCATCCTGTAATCAGGAAAACTCCCCCCGCTGTCATTCCTGCCAGACACCCGATCGGGAATTCCCCGCTTCCGGATACATCCGGAGCAGGTGTGTCATGCTGATCCTTCCGGGTTGGCTTTACAGTCAGGGGGGTATTGGTTAGAGACGGTAATGGTGTAGCGCTAACCGCAGGTGTTACCGTATTTACCGGAGTTTCCGTCAGTACATTCCCGGGCGGCACGTCTGTGGTTTCAGGCTGCTTGTCGAAAGCAGGATGTAAAAACGGTTCCCTTGTTGCCATGAGATTGCCGGGGAGCAGCTGTATGACGATATCCTTCGAACTTCCCCTCCACCCGGCATAGGATTCCCCGATCTTGGGGATGACAACCATCCCTTCCATCCATCCGTCGACGTTCGGAGGATCGTTCACGACAATACGGCAGCTGCCGTCATCCCCGGTGATACAATCGCCGGCTTCGATCGTATCTACGGATTCTCCATACCGAAACATCAACAGGAGAACGGGTATATCCGGAAACGCCTGTTCATTCTCGTCCACTAACGTCACCGTGACAGTCGTCACCGACGGCGTCGGCGATTGTGCCCGGACAGTACGGTTCCCGGACAGCAGAGACAAGATTACGATCAGTAACAGATACAATTTTTTGTTCGTCTTCATTTTCCAATTCCTCCTGGATTTACACCACCTGATCCCCAACACATTTCCCGGTGAGCACGATTTGTCATCCGCAGTTCCGGTGAATAATCAGGGCACATGCTGGGGGCGGGGTCGATAGCACCTTTACCCGGTGCATTGATTTGATAGTGCAAATGGTGTCCTGTCGAATTTCCTGTAGAATCAACCGTACCCAGCACATCTCCCCGCTCGACCAAATCATCCGGCTCTACGAACACTTCTTCCATGTGCATGTACGTTGCAACCCAACCGAGTTCAGTACAACTCAACAACAGGTCCTTTGGACCCGTTTCGATGAAATCATCGTCTCTGGAAATGACATCGGCGCATTTTGCGGAACTCTTCTGGAGTATCCAGTAATGCTCCCCCGGTTCTATATCTTTGTAAGCAGGCATCCGCCCGCAGGTTTGCGTGCAATCAAGAGCCATGATCTTCACATGACTGCCCATTCCGAAGTTGTACCCGCCCAGGCGGGCACTTTTTACCCATCCGTAGATACCTGGCTTGAGAGTCGCGACGATTCTTGCCCCGTAAACAGTTCGGTATAAAATCTCCGTTCTGCCTTCCGGCGTAATCGCTGCCTCCACCAATGCCGCCAAATCTATTCCCCAATGATCAGCTCCCATGTCAATTTTGTAGTGCGGGTCACAAAACCATGCAGAGACCGTTCTCCAGTCTCCCGCATGAAACTCCAGCGGCCAGCCTTCGAAAGGATTGTGAAGATATGACTTGCTGACATTCCCGCAGTTTCCCCGATGGGGTGGCGGTACTCCCGGCCGCCCGTTCCCCGATTTGGCATCGTAGTCATACCGCAAACGTTCGTCACTTGAGACATGCTGTCCTCCGCGTTGTTTGATCGGTACTACCGATGCGATTGCAGCAATACAGAGCATTACCAGAATCCCGATCCCTATTCCCACAAGTTTCTTCTTCATCGATTCCTCCTGCCGGAAAACAAAAAAGGCCGCTTCTGGGAAATAATTTCCCAGAGCGGCCTTGACAATCTTTGTTACTAATCCGGCTACTCTATATACCGCCACCTGCCTTGGTGATCTGTCGATCGTGTATTTCAATCCGGCAGGTAACGTTCAGTTGTTGATTCCATTCTAGCAAAACTTCCGGAATATATCAAGATGAATTTTCGAATTCGGGATTACTCCCGAACAATCTTCGCCCGGTAACGTTGCCCGCCCGCGTCATGATCGATGTCATTGCACTCCAGGAATCGTGTCTGCCAGAACGGATTAATACCCAAACCGGCAGCAATTTCAGCAGAAAATCCGCCCTTTGCACATCACCAGATGGCCCTCACTACCGAAGAAAACGCAAACATACACAAGACTGTTGCAACGCTTGTTGCTGTTCTTTACGGATTTTGCACCGTATATTGCATTTTTCGGCAAAAACGTGTGTTTTTTTTAATTAAAAATAAATATACCTTCAAAAAGTGGTGAGGTGGTGAGGTGCGTATATACCTGCGGCATATATAGTTACAACTGCTGTTTTACCGTGGTTACCCCCAACATATAGGTGGTTAGGAACCTCACCACTAACCTCACCACTCATGCCAAAAGTGGTGAGGTTTTTGGTCGGGTGGTGAGGTAGTGGTGAGGAGGTGGTGAGGAAAGTGGTGAGGTTTTTTAACCCCCCATATATTCGGTTTACACTCATTATTTTAATATCAA
>CAYWFK010000052.1:0-20449 GCA_964457375.1 uncultured Anaerolineales bacterium | reverse complement strand
CCGAACAATGGGATGAAGTGACTTGTCCGGTACAGGAATACAGTGGGATTGAAACAGGTGCACACTAAAATAAATATGTCTGACTGTGAGATGCCAGATGCTGGTGTTTCACAATGGATTATCGACTTGTTTGGAAAGCCCGTTTGATAATGCTTAATCATCCGTCATTGGCGGGTGAATTTCGATGAAACGATAACCGATGCCGCGCTCAGTCAACAGGTATTCCGGGTGTCGGGGGTCTTTTTCGATTTTTTGACGAAGGTGGCCGATATAAACTCTCAGGTATTCGGTTTCTTCTCCGTATTCCGGTCCCCAGACATGCTGGAGAATGGCATTGTGCGTTAGCGCCCTTCCCATGTTTTCCATGAGAAACACGAGCAGGTTGAATTCTGTGGGGGTTAAGTCGATTTCTTTTCCATAGGCAATCACCTGATGGGCAGAGAGATCGACCTTGATATCACCGACCTTGATTTCACCATCTTTGACTTGTGCTTCTGTCCATCTGGTTCTTCTGAATACCGCCCGAATCCTTGCTAATAGTTCGCCGACGCCAAACGGTTTCGAAAGATAGTCGTCAGCACCCAGGTTGAATGCCATCACTTTGTCGGATTCTTCTCCAAGTGCCGTAAGGATGATAATCGGTACGGTAGAGAGTTGACGGATTTTTCGGGTTGCTGCAAAACCGTCCATGATTGGCATCATAATATCAAGGATGACCAAATCGATATTATGGTTGACAAAGATGCTCAGGGCTTCTTCACCGTTCTCGGCGGTATGCACAAAGTACCCGCGAATTTCAAGGTTTTTCCGGATGAAATCGCGAATTGGTTTTTCGTCATCTGCTACAAGAATTGATGCTTTTCTGAAAATAGTCATTAATTGTTTGCCTCATTCAATGGAATTGAGAATGCAATGCAGGTGCCTGTTTGGCTTGGTTCGACCCAGATAGTTCCTCCATGCGCTTTGACAAATCCCTCGCAAATTGCCAGCCCGAGACCTATTCCCTGGGTTTTCGAGGGAACACCATTTTCAAGGCGGTAGAAACTCCTGAAAATATCCTGTTGATGCTTCTTGGGAATGCCGGGACCTTCATCTGCAACTTTGATGATTATCATATCGTTATTCACTTCTGCGCCAATATCGATGGGTGAAGTTTTCCATGAATACTTGACGGCATTTTCGATAAGATTGCGCAAAACGGTAATCATTTTACCTTTGTCGACGGAAAGGTCGGGCAGGTCAGCCGGGAAGTTCAACCGTATGCGGCTGTTCGGATTGGGATGGCAGGCACGGGTGGCGTTTGTGATTAGTTCTTCCAGATTGCATCGGGAGCGTGAAAGTGCCATTGTTCCAGCTTCGATTTTCGACAAATCAAGCAAATCGCTTACCAGTGAACTTAACCGGTCGGTTTCCGTCGATATGATCGTCAGGAATTCATTTTGGGATTGTTTGTCCCATTCGACATCGTCGGCAAGCAGGGTGCTTGCATATCCCTTGATGGTCGCAAGAGGGGTTCTCAGCTCGTGGGATACGGTGGAAATCAAGTTGGTTTTCATCTGGTCGAGTTCTTTGTCGGTTGTGATGTCATGGTAAATTTGAACCCGGCCGATTGGAATGCCTTTGGGGTCAGTAACCATGAAAGCGTCAAGTCGGATATAGTGTGTTTTTCTCTTGAACTTGATAGTAAATTCAGCCGGCTCGGTTTCTCCGCTAACGAGTTTTTTCTCGATGATAGCTTTCGTTTCCGCAGTGTTTTTCGATTGATTGGCAAACGAGTTGATAATATCCTCGACAGAAACATGCAACGTGGTTTCCGGGTCGATACCGGCCATTTCGAACACTTTACGATTGGCATAAATGACTTTGCCTGAAAAGTTTTCAAGCACAAGGCCATCCGTCAGGGATTGAATCAAGGCTTCAAGTCTGCGGGTCTGCTTTTGCAGTTTCATGTCACTGCGTGCGTACAGAGTGGCGTTTTCGAAAGCCATTGCTGCATGATTGGCAAAGTTCGTCAGCAGGCTGATTTCTCTTTCCGAGAATAAATATGGCTTTTCACGGAAAATCAACAAAGCAGCAGGCGGTGCATGTTTCGTTTTTAGAGGAACGGCAATCAATGAGCGATAACCTTCGGCACGTGCTTTCTGCCTGCCGGTGACAAAAGTCGGGTCAGTTTCGGTGTCGCTAATTTGAATTGCGTTTCCGCTTTTGATCGCTCTCATTGTGACAGATTGTGATTCGTTCGGGTCTATCGATAACTGTGTTGCAAAGGACGTTGAAAGCCCTCTGCTGGCTTTGACCTTGAATACACCGGCGTATTCGTCCAGGGCGATTACCATGGACTTGTTGACATCCAACAGGCGTTCGACTTGTTCGAGAATGCGGTTGAAAACGGTTTGAATATCAAGTGTCGATACGACAGCAGCACTGGTCTCCAACAAGGTGGAAAGTTCGTTCAATCTGTCGTCAATCGAATTCTCCATTCGTTGCAGGCTGCGAATAAGATGACCGATTTGGTCGCTTCTTTCGGAGAGGTCAGCGAGTTCTTCTTTTTCGTGTTCGAGAGAGACGCCGCTGATACCTATTTTTTCGCTGATATTCGCCAGTTGTTCGAGAGGTCTGATCACCCGATGGGAAAGTGAAAACCAGAAAAACAAACCGATGATAATGAAGGCTGAGATGGTTCCAATCATCAACCGATTGAAAGTATGGGGAGTTGCAAAAGCTTCTTTCGTGGGCCTGCCGATGATTACTCCCCAACCGGCGCTGTTCACCGGATTGTAACTGTATAAATACTCAACGCCGTTTTTATCCTTCTGTATGATCGAACCGGATTTTCCGAGAAGGACTTTTTCGATGATTGCATGATCGATGCTGTCGAATGGCGTGAGAAGAAGTTCATGATTGGGGTGTGCGATAATCTTTCCTGATGAATCAATTACAGTAACAAATAGTTCTTCCTGCGGGTGAAACTTGGATATGATTTGGCGGAGTAACTGGCTTAGGTATTCGAGCCTGATATCTGCACAAACCACACCGAGGAATGCACCATTTTTTTTGTCACGCAGGGGCATTACTGCGGTTGTAACGGCTTCATTGGTGTTGGGGGATGTGCGCCCCTTTGAAATCAGCGGACGGGTTGTTAATTTTGCTCTCCGGAATTGTTCCCGGAAGGAGTAATCTTTTCCGACCGTCGAGACGGGTCCTGTGGGGTAGTGATATACCATGATACCGTTTGCATCGAGGCGATATACCATGGTAATGTCCGGGCGGACAGCCATGATGTCAGCGAAAAGTTTTTCCATTTCCGGAACGTTTGCCTGAATGACCGCCGGATTTTGGCCGATTTGTGCAATGGCGGTGAGCGAGTTTTTCATTGCCGTGTCGGATTCCTGGGCGATGGATTTTGCCAAAGCCAAATCTGCGGCTTTGACATCCTCTTCAAGGCGGTGATTGGCAAAACGAAAGATGAATACCGACGCGATGATAATCGGCACTACGAGAAACAGATATAGCGTCAGTATTTGCACGCCTAAATCACGGTGGACGGTATACTGGCTGTTCATGGATAATTGAACGGGGTAAGCATCTTCTGGTAACCGGTCAGGATGTTTCACCGAAACGTTTCGCAATCCTGATGATGTGCTCTGCCGCTTTGAGATAAAGATCGAGCCGGATGTTTTCGTTCGGTGCATGTGCCCGCGAGCCCGGATGCCCCAAACCGGATGTCGCTACAGGAAGATTCAGGTAGTGGATGAAAGCATGGTTCGGACCGGATCCGCCAATCATGGGGATAATGATCATTGGTTTTCCGTAAACCGGCAGGGCTTCTTCGACCACCAGCTTGACAAAGGGATCATCCGGGTCGGTTCTTGCGGGAGGCTCTCCGCCGAGATATTCGATTTTGACATCTTCGAATCCATGTTTGTCGAGATGTTGACGTAATTGCTTTAATACATCTTCCGGTGTCTGGTTAGGTACAAGCCGGAAATCGACTTTTGCGGTCGCTTTTGCCGGGATGATTGTCTTCGAGCCTTTCCCTTGGTAGCCGGAATCCAAGCCGCAAATAGTACAAGTCGGCTGGAACACTTCTGCCATGCGAAGTTCCACACCACCTTGTAACTCGTTGAGAAAATGGTGAATTCCATATCTCGATTTGTATTCGTCGGCAACTTCCGGCAGTGCGCGCATTAATGCCCAATCCCGTTCGTCCGGAGGAATGATTGAATCGTAAAACTCCGGGAGCATGATCTTTTCATTGTCGTTTTTGATACTGCTCAGTGCCCAGACAAGACGCCACGCAGCATTGGGAAAAATCGATCCTCCCAGACCTGAATGCGTGTCGATATTTGCGGTTTCTACCGAGAGTTCAACATAGCAAATACCTCGCATGCCAAGTGCTTGTTCGGGGATGTCTTCGTGGTTGACGCCACCAAATTCCCAGATACAGGCGTCCGCTTTGAGAATGGAGGTGTGATTTTTGATGAAATCAGGCAAATGGACACTGCCTACTTCTTCTTCGCCCTCGACGACGAATTTGATATTGCAGGGAAGTTCGTCGTCGTTTGCGAGGATGGCGTCAATTGCAAACAGCCTGCTGACAAGATGGCCTTTATCATCGCTGACGCCACGTGCAAACAATTTGCCGTCGCGGATTTCCGGTTCGAATGGGGGAGATTCCCAAAGTTCCAGCGGGTCAGGCGGTTGGACATCGTAATGATTGTAAAACAAAATAGTTTTGTCTGATTTCCCCTTGCGTTCAGCTACGACAACCGGCGAGCCTTCTGTCGGAAAAACGTTTACCCGGAAACCGCGTGCTTGAAGCATGCTGCTGACCATGTTTGCTGTTTCCTGAATTCCCCAATTTTGTGCGGCAACACTTGGCTGTGCGCATAGGCGTTTGAGTTCTTCGATGCTTTCGTCAAGATGCTGTTGCAGGTATGAATTGTATAGCTCATATGTGTTCATGGTTCTGTCCTTTTTCGGTGGGGATGACAAAAGTGATATTAAGTGATCAAAAATGGAACAACCATTTTATGGATGATGATCCAAGCATGGAAAATGCCAGCATTTTGATCGTTACACCTAACCAGCACCAGAATAAAAAGCGGAGGATAGGCATTTTTAGTGCGCCGGCAGCGATGCCTGCGATGTCGAAAAACGGGTTGGGCAATGCCGCCAGGATTAAAATCGTTAGTGAGCCGTTTCGCTTGAGCCAATTTGTCATTTTGTCATAGATGTTGACTTTTTCGACAACAGCCTGGCCGCTGAAGCCGGCCAGATATCCGGATAATTCTCCCAATGCGCCTCCCATTCCGGCAACAATCGCAACGGCAATTGGGTTGAAAACGGCACCCATGGCGAAAACAACGGCAATACCGGGGGCAGGGAGTAAAACGGTGGCATTGGTGAGAAATGCGATGATGAAAATTCCCGGGTATCCATAGACAGCAAAATCTTTCGCTTTGTCACGGATGAGAAAGACGAAAATAGTGATTGCAATCACGAGTAACAACGCAGTGATGCGTGCGATTAACAGTGTTTTGGGGTTGACGTCTTTCATTCCGATCCGGCTCCAAAATAAGATTAGATATTGAGCAAGTGTTCGATTCGGGCAACAACCATATCGAGCGCTACGGTATTCAATCCCCCTTCCGGAATGATGATATCAGCATACCGCTTGGATGGCTCCACGAATTCGAGGTGCATTGGTCTGACTGTTTTTAAATATTGATTGATGACCGATTCCGTTGTTCTGCCTCTTTCGTTGATATCTCTGTTGAGCCTCCGAATGAAACGAATATCAGGGTCTGTATCGACATAAATCTTGACATCGAACATGTCCCGCAAGTCGGCTTCTGCAAAGATTAATATACCTTCCACAATGATAACCGGGTGAGGTTCGATGGGAATTGTGTGGTCTGTTCTGGTATGCGTTTTAAAATCGTAAACCGGCAACTGGATCGTTTGATGATTTTTCAGTTGTTTGAGGTGTCGGATGAGTAATGCGGTATCGAGTGAATCGGGGTGGTCGAAGTTTACTTGAGTCCGCTGTGCCAGAGAAAGAGAACTAAGGTCTTTGTAGTAAGCGTCATGAGGAAGAAAAGAAATCCGGTCTTCGCCGACCCGATTTAGTATTTCCATTGCGACAGTGGTTTTTCCGGAACCTGTTCCTCCGGAGATACCGATAACGATTGGTTGTGATTTTTTGACCATAGTGGAATTATAATGTATCCTGGCGTGGATGCTGTATCAAATTGAGATGATTAAATGCCAAGAGCCACCGATGGGACTTGAACCCATAACCTATCGCTTACGAAGCGATTGCTCTTCCGATTGAGCTACGGTGGCGCGGCGGAATTATACCAGCGGAAAGTTTACTCGACAAGGAAATTCCTTCGGGATTAGCTATGAAACCAACATTGAAGATTGCCATGATTTCCTATCATACCTGCCCATTGGCAATTTTGGGTGGAAAAGATACGGGCGGCATGAATGTTTATGTTCGTGAGCTTACCAAAGAACTGGGCAGGCGTGGTGTGCATGTAGATGTTTTTACACGCGCCCAGGATGAACATGCACCGCACATCTCCCATGACCTCGGCTATGGAAATCGGGTTGTTCACATTGATGCCGGCCCACCGGTCGCATTACCTAAATGCAAACTCAGAGCATATATTCCTGAATTTGTCGAAGGCATTTTGGAGTTTTCCCGCAAGAAAGATATCCACTATGATTTGATTCATAGTCATTATTGGCTTTCCGGCATTGCAGCGAAAGCCTTGAAAGATAGGTGGCACATTCCGGTTCTTCATATGTTTCATACTTTGGGCTTGATGAAGCAACGCGTTGCAAGAAGTCCCGAAGAAGCTGAAGGCGAATACCGCATACGCGGAGAGTACGAAGTGCTGGAAATGGCTGATTGTGTAATTGCTTCAACAAAGGCAGAGTATGCACAATTAACCTGGCTTTACCAAACGAACAGGGAAAAAATCATCATCGTTCCACCGGGAGTGGACCTAAGCCGGTTTTATCCAATCCCTGTCGACGAAGCGAAGCAGTATATTGGTATACCTGTTGATCACTGTATGTTTTTGTTTGTCGGTAGAATTGAGCCTCTCAAAGGTATCGATACATTGATCCATGCTATTGCCCTGATGCGTGACGAGGGTATCTTGATGAAACAGAATCTTTGTTTGTCGATCATTGGCGGTGATCCTGACGGGAAAAGTGAACATGAAAACGGTGCTGAGATGATGCGTTTGAAGGGCTTGTGCGAAAAATACGGGTTGAATAATTTTGTCACTTTTTTGGGTAAAAGGAATCAGGAAACTTTGCCATACTACTATTCTGCAGCAGATGTTGTCATTGTGCCTTCCCACTACGAATCATTTGGGATGGTTGCATTGGAAGCTATGGCATGTGGTACTCCCGTTGTCGCCTCGCAGGTGGGTGGTTTGGCATTTTTGGTGCGGGATGGGGTTACCGGTTATCATATTCCTGTTGGTGATTATCATTATCTGAAAGAAAAGTTGATTAACCTGATGGATTCCCCCGAGCTTGGCCGCCAGATGTCAAGGCACGCTGTACATACAGCCCGGAAGTATTCCTGGGAAATCATCGCCGGAAAAATCATCGGTGTTTATCGTAGTCATTGTCGGAAGGATACGGGTGGGTAACGATGACCGGATTATCGAAACGGATTTGACTTGATTGAAATCCAGCTTGCGGGTATTGATTTCACATCATGCGAAACAGGGAATTGAAAGCAATCTGTCGAAGGAATGGATCATGTCGCTTTTTTCTCCACCACGCTATCAGTCGCCTTATAAACCGGTCAGCAGGGAGAATATCTCACTGTTGATGGCATTGTTTACGAATTTCGAAGCGGGGGTCAAGGGATTGTTGTTCGGTTGCATGATGTGCGGGAATTGTATTTTGCAAGAAACTGCGTTCATTTGCCCAATGACTTGCCCGAAAGGAATGCGGAATGGACTTTGTGGCGGTGCTACGCCGGAAGCTTGCGAGGTTGACCCTTCACGTCCATGCACGTGGTACCTGATTTACCAGCGAGCCGAGCGAATGGGGCGAATGGGAAAATTGCTGGAAATCAACGCTCCATTGGATGGCGAGAGGATTGGAAAAGAGACCTGGCTTGATTTGGTAAGAATGTACCGCAATTCAAAACAAAAGCCTAACCCGGTTGATTATTTTCGAAACAAGAAAAAATTTCAGAAAGATTGGGATGCTTTCTTTTACAAAGTGCGGCAGCCGGAGTGGTGGCAGGGGGATGCGGACTATCATCCGCCGGCGGATGAAAAACCGGTATCCTTGCTGGATGCAAACTTGCGAGAAGGCCATTTCGTTGTCACGAGTGAGGTCGCGCCACCGCTGGGAGTATCGCATGGTAGATTAACCGAAAAACTGGATTTGCTGCAAGGAATTGTCACAGCCGTGAATTTCACTGATAATTCTGCGGCAACTCCGCGTATGAGTTCCGTTGCAACAAGCCGACTTTGCCTTGATCATGGAATGGAACCTGTCATGCAACTTCAGGCACGCGACCGCAGCCGGCTGGTCATCGAAGCGGATGCCATTGGTGCGGCAGGTTTGGGTATTCGTAACATCCTTTGCATCACCGGCGATCATTTCCGCTTTGGACCGAAGCCGATTGCGTACCCACACCAGTTTGATCTCGATTCCATTCAAATGTTGTGGATGTTGAGAAGAATGCGCGATGAAGGGACAACCCTGGATGGCCGGATGCTAAAACAAAAACCGAAGTGGTTTTTAGGCGCAGTTTCAAACCCTTTCGGAACAACTCCCAAGTACGAAGCGATTCGGGTGGAAAAGAAAGTCAATGCTGGTGCACAATTCATTCAGACTCAACCCGTTTTCGATGTGGACAGGTTCGAAGCGTGGCTGGAATATCTGGATAAAAGGAATGTTTTGGGCAAAGTGTATATTTTGGCTGGCGTAATTCCCCTGAAGAGCGCTAAAATCGCTCATTATATGGCGGAAAACATTCCTGGTGTGGTAATCCCGAATTCAATTCTCGAACGAATGGATCAGGCAGCCGGCACGGGGTGTGAGAAACAAACCGGTGTCGATATTGCAGTATCCCTGATTGAAAAAATCAGGCACATGCCTGCAATCAGCGGGCTGCATTTGATGGCCATTCATTGGGAATCGATTGTCCCCGAATTAATTGACAAGGCAGGATTACCTAAGCCGCTTGTCAATCAGCTGAATGAATAAATGGAAAGTATACATACGGGTGTGATGATGACGACAAGAATAACCTTATTCCATTGGGAAATCGAATTCGAACGGGAAAAAACGATAAGCGTTTATTCGTCAATAACGCCTGGTTGCAATTGTGCCTATTGCCGAAATTTCGTAGCAGCAACCCGGACCCTTCCTCCGGCATATTTCGCGCTTCTTGACCGGTTGGGAATCGATCCGGGAAAACCGGCGGAAATTATTGAGCACGGAAAAAACAGGGACGGGTTGCATCGATATAACTGGTGGTATCACGTCGTTGGGCGGGTTTTATGGGAAAATGAAACCAATGCGTCTTTCGCCAATGGTCAGGTTGAAGTGCTTGTCAGCAGTAAAACAGATTTGGTCGACAAGGCTTTCCCACTGCCGGTTTTTCAAATCGGGTTTTATGCCAATCTACCATGGGTATTGCAGGAAAAACCGTAATTCTGTAATGAACTTTCGATAAATCAATCCTCCTAACTGAAAAGTGATAACAATAGTGGCGGCTGCTGTAAGCAGTGCCGCCACATGATTGGCGCACCCGGAGGGACTCGAACCCCCAACCTGCTGATTCGAAGTCAGACGCTCTATCCATTGAGCTACGGGTGCGGATACAAAAAGTGGCGGGGGAGGGATTTGAACCCACGACCAAGGGCTTATGAGTCCCCTGCTCTACCACTGAGCTACCCCGCCAGTAGTGCTGCAAAATATTACTATACCCCTATTTATTTGTCAACGATTTAGACAGAGGTTGTTGGGGAAAAGGATAATGTCAACTTTTTTCCTTGGGTAAATTTGACGATGCGGGTTATTTTTCTCGGCTGATTGTATTGGGGACGATGCACATATAAGTATTTGCCATATGCGTCGGCAATGGATGCAAGATTTCGGTTTTTAAGTGTTTCAACAACCAGGGGTAGCCTGAAAATTGTTGACGCTTTTATGCCGACCGGTCAAATTTGGTCTTGATTGTTGTCGGCTTTCTTTTAAAACAGATGGGGGAGCTTAATCCGTTTGAAAGTTTGCAGGAATCAGGAGGATTCATCAGACGATGATAAACGGGAATAGGATTTGGCGGATGGTAAACCGCCAAGCGGGTCTGCGGTAAGTGCTGCCCGGATGATTGCCCTGGCAACAACCTCTGCTGCAAACGCACCCAGGATGCTTACGTTTGCTTTCTTTTGCCCGGTTGCAAGTGTAAAAATAGTATCGCCGTCAAGCATGGTGTGCGCAGGCCGGATGGTTTTTGCCAGTCCGTTTTGTGCCATTTGGGCAACTTTGGAAGCACCTTCTTTGTCGAGCTTTGCATTCGTGACGACAACACCGATGACAGTATTTCCTCGTGTAGCGATATCCATAACTGTCTTGCCGATGCGGGTTTTCATAACTTCCATCGTGTTGGCAAAATAATCCTTCCCGCCGAGTGAAAGAGGCCCGATTTGCTTGCTGCGTGCTCCTGCAATAATGCGGTCGGCAGCAGGATCGACGATGTCACCGAACGCGTTGACAGCCATGATAGCGCCGACAAGTACACCGCTTCCAATTTCCATTGCAGCGCTGCCAATGCCTGTTTTCATCGCCTGCCCGAAACCGAAGATTTTCCCGACGGTTGCCCCCATCCCTGCGCCTGTGTTCCCTTCTTTCGGAGTGTTTTCAGTGGCATTGATACATGCCCTGTACCCCATTTCAGCATCCGGGCGAATTTTGCTGTCGCCAATTCCCAAATCGAAAAGTACAGCTGCCGGAACGAGCGGAACCCGTGCTATGCCTGTATCGAATCCAACTCCTTGCTCTTCGAGGTATTTCATTACGCCGGTAGCGGCATCCAACCCGAATGCAGAACCACCGGTTAGCAGGACTGCGTGGGCTTTGTCCACCAGGTGCATCGGGCGGAGCGCATCGGTTTCACGGGTGCCCGGGGCGCCGCCTCGTTGATCGACACCGGCTACTGCTCCCTTTTCACAGAGAACCACGGTGCAGCCGGTTATGGCTTCTTCATTTTGTGCATGCCCGATTCGAATGCCGGGAATATTGGTTATAGCGAATTCATGTTTCATCAGATTACCTGTTTCTATGGTTCCTGGTTGAATCTGGCGAGAACCCTTTTGATGAGTTCATCCGCAACATCCGTTTTGTTGAGCAGCGGTAGTGCTTCCGATTTTCCATCTGGATAGAGAAAAACCACTTTGTTCGTGTCAACCGAAAAGCCGGCGTCAGGTGCGCTAACGTCGTTGGCGACAATCATATCCAGCTTCTTCGCCCGGATTTTCTTTTTGGCGTTTTGAATCAGGTCATTGGTTTCAGCTGCAAACCCCACAACGAAACGAGGATATTTCTTTGTTTGTTTCATTCGGGCAATGTCTTCGAGAATGTCGATGGTGGGTTCGAGATCAATGGTAAACCGGGCACCGGATTTCTTGATTTTCTTGTTTTTACGTTTGGCAGGGCGGAAGTCGGCTACCGCGGCTGCCATAATCAGGATATCTGCCTTGCTGCAAGTATCCAGGACAGATTGATGCATTTCTTCTGCTGTCCGGACGGTTATCCGCTTTATCCCTGCGGGGTCCGGTAAAGATAAAGGCGGTGCAATCAGGGTTACGTCTGCGCCATAGTCGAGGGCGGTTTGTGCAATAGCTAACCCTTGTTTCCCGGACGACAAATTGGTAATCACTCTGACAGGATCGATCGGTTCACGGGTGCCCCCGGCAGTGACGACGATATGTTTGCCGGCAAGCAGCCCGGATCGGCTGAGCATATAACGTATTCTTCCGAGTATTGCGGATGGTTCACTCATTCTGCCTTTTGCTGATAGCCCCGATGCCAGGTGTCCTTCTTCCGGCCCAATCAGTGAAATACCGCGATTGACAAGAATTTTCAGGTTATCCTGTGTTGCGGTGTGCGAGTACATTCTTGCGTCCATGGCCGGGGCAATGAGGACCGGTGTGGTATTTTCTCCTGAGCCAAGTGTTAGCATTGCGAGGCTGAGCAAGTCGTCACCGAAGCCGTGGGCAAGTTTTGCGATCGAGTTTGCAGTAATTGGGGCAATGATGAAGAGATCCAGGTCTCTGGTTAAATCGACGTGTAGTACATGGGCTTCGTTTCCCCAAAGGTCGTCGTCTGTGTAAGCCTTGTTCCCTGTAACAGCCTGAAAAGAAAGGGGCGTAACAAACCGTGATGCTGATTTTGTCAGGATAGCATGGACCTGTGCACCTGATTGACTAAGTTTACTGGCTAAATCGACGGATTTGTACGCGGCGATGGACCCTGTGACACCGAGGATGATATTTTTACCAGCGAGTGGTTGAAAAGCCATGGTTGGATTACCCTTTCGTATTTAACTCATAAATCATGCGCAGCCCATCGAGTGTGAGCCATGGGGCGATGATATCGATGGTTGTCGTTTCGTTGGCTATGATTTCCGACAAGCCGCCTGTTGCAATGACGATTGTCTGCTCGCCCAATTCCTGTTTAAATCGGGAAACCATACCTTCCACGAGACCGACATATCCAAAAAGAATTCCTGATTGCATGGAATGGGCAGTCGTTCTGCCAATCGCAGCCGGTGGGCGTGTAAGGTCGACACGGGGAAGTTTGGCTGTGCGGCTGAAAAGCGCTTCGGCTGCAATCCCAATTCCGGGGGATATGGCACCACCCAGGTAGTCTCCCTTTTCCGAGATAGCATCGAAGGTTGTTGCCGTACCAAAATCAACGATACATGCCGGGCCGCCATGCAGGCGATAAGCGGCTGCGGCGTTGACTATTCTGTCTGCGCCTACTGCGGAGGGTTGATGGTAAAGGTTGTTTACCCCAGTGCGAATACCGGTGCCGACTACAAGCGGCGTCACATGGAGGTATTTCTCGAGAACATCGACCCATTTGGCTGTCAATGGCGGAACCACAGATGCTATGATTGCCCCGTGAATGTTTTTCGGGTGCAGATTGCTGTATTCGATAAGGTTCATCATTTGAATACCGTATTCGTCCGGCATGCGTGCGTGAACGGTTGCCAGACGCCATTTGGCATTGAGGTCCTTATTCTTGTATAAACCGATTGTAATATTCGTATTTCCAATATCGACACAAATCAGCATAGCTGACTCCTTGGCACATTTGAGGTGGACAAATATTCCATTGTATTATAACAAGCTTAAAGGCTCGGTTGGCAAGTTTGTTTTCAAAAGGATCATAGGAATATCATACTTGACAAAAAGAGTGGGAAAAGGGTAATATAACTGTACCCACCCCCCTAGGGATGGGTTAGGAAAGGATCAGCACCATGAAACATGAAAATGCATTGAGACGTTTAAAGACAGTCGAAGGACACTTGCGCGGAATACAGAAAATGATCGAACGAGGTGATTATTGTATCGATGTCATTCAACAAGTCCAGGCTGTGCAAGCGGCATTGAATAAAGTAAATTCAATAATTCTCGAAGAGCATTTAAACACTTGTTTGATCAATGCTGTCCGGGGGAATGATCCGGAAGCACGGGAACAGGTGTTGAAGGAAATCATGGAAATATTCGAAACAGCAAGTAAATTGTAAGAAGAGGAGTTCACTATGAAAACTGTGAAATATCGCATTCCGAACATAACCTGCGGCCATTGTGTGCATACAATCAAAATGGAAATTGGAGAATTGGAAGGTGTCATTTCCGTAAAAGCCGATGTGAATGAGAAAACCGCAGAGATCAGCTATGATTTACCGGCAACAGAGCAAACGATAAAGCAAACGCTTGCTGAAATCAACTATCCGGCAGAAGATTAGGAAAAAGTAGTTAATGACGAAAGTATGGTGAATGGAATGCCTGAAACCAAACAGGTCGTCATTCCGATTACAGGGATGACATGTGCGAATTGTGTGGCGACTGTCGAGAGAAATTTAAGCAAGGTGAGTGGTGTAAAAACGGCAGTTGTCAACTTGTCAATCGAACGTGCCACCGTGGCATTTGATCCATCCCTTGCCCGGCTGGACGATTTGATTGGGAGAATTCATCGTGCCGGCTATGGCGTGGCAACTGGCGAGGTGGTTTTCACGATACTAAGAATGGGGGATGACAATGACGCACGAGCCATCGAGCGTGCTTTGGCGAAGCTCGAAGGTGTGCTGGAAGCGAAGGTCAACTTTGCCACCGAAAAAGCCGTTGTCCGATACATCCCGACTGTGCTGACGAAAACGGATATTGTGAAAGCTATTCGGGTAACGGGGTTCAGGACGCTGGAATCGGGGACAGACCAGGATGACGCAGAAGCCAACGCACGGGCAGCAGAAATTGCCCGTCAGAAGTATTACTTGCTGGTTGGGTTGTTGTTTACAGTTCCGCTTTTCTTGTTTTCGATGGCAAATGATTTCGGATTGCTGCCTGTTTGGTTCCCGCATGATTGGGTGAATTGGCTTATGCTTTTCCTGGCAGCACCTGTGCAATTTTATGTGGGAAGACAGTATTATATTGGTGCATTCAAAGCAATCAGGAACCGGTCCGCCAATATGGATGTGCTCATCGTTCTGGGGTCATCGGCTGCGTTTTTCTATTCGATACCCGTTGTTCTCGGCTGGTTGAACGGGCATGTTTATTTCGAAACATCAGCCATGATCATCACGCTCATCAAGGTCGGAAAATATCTCGAAGCACTTGCAAAAGGGCGAACAAGCGAGGCAATCAAAAAATTGATGACCTTGCGGGCAAAGACCGCCGATGTTGTCCGTGACGGAATAGAAATGAAGGTGCCTGTTGAACAGGTTGATCTTGATGATGTCGTTGTCGTCAGGCCCGGTGGAAAAATACCGGTTGACGGCGTGATAACGGATGGAAGCAGTTCCATCGACGAATCGATGATAACCGGAGAATCGATACCGGTGAATAAAAAGAAAGGCGATCCTGTAATCGGGGGGACAATCAATCGCAAGGGGTTGTTTCGTTTCAAAGCCACGAAAATCGGCAAAGATACCATGTTGGCACAGATTATCCAGCTGGTCGAAGAAGCTCAGGGGAGCAAAGCGCCTATTCAAAAATTAACTGATCAGGTATCCGGTATTTTTGTGCCTGTGATTATCGTTCTGGCGCTGGTTACTTTTTTGGGGTGGTATCTTTTTGGCCCTTCCCTTGGTAACATGGGAAATAGTGGTTTTACCCGCGCTTTGATAAATATGGTCGCTGTGCTTGTGATTGCCTGCCCGTGTGCTATGGGGTTGGCTACACCCACAGCAGTGATGGTAGGCAGCGGGAAAGCGGCTGAGATGGGTATCTTAATCAGGACAAGCGAAGCGTTGGAAATGGCGGGAAAGGTTAATGCAATTGTCTTTGATAAAACCGGCACGATCACGAAAGGGCAGCCAGTTGTTACGGATATTTTGCTAAATCCTGAAACAAAAGGATTGACAGTGGCGCGATTGCTTACCCTGGCTGCTTCTGTTGAAAAAGGGAGTGAGCATCCCTTGGGCGAAGCTGTCTGGGCGGAAGCCGGTAACAGAGGGCTGAGCCTAAGCGAGCCGTCAGATTTCGATATAGTTGAAGGAAAAGGTGTGAAGGCTGTTGTCGATAAAAAACACGTCGTAGTTGGCAGCCGTAAATGGCTCGAAGAGGTTGGTATCGACACTCGGAAAATGGCGGATGAGATTGAACGGGTTCAAACTCAGGCAAAAACGGTTCTCTGTGTTGCAATCGATGGAAACTTTGCCGGTTTGATCGCAGTAGCGGATACGATAAAACCGGGGGCGGTAGATGCAGTGAGGGCATTGAAAGGTATTGGTGCCAGCGTATGGATGATTACAGGGGATAATTGGCAAACAGCACATGCGATCGGAGAAAAAGCCGGGATAGATCATATTCTTGCTGAAGTCTTGCCCGGTGGCAAGGTGGATGCCGTAAAAAAATTGCAAAGTAAGGGGCATGTGGTTGCAATGATCGGCGATGGAATCAACGATGCGCCTGCGCTGGCGCAGGCGGATGTTGGCATAGCTATTGGCACGGGGACTGATATTGCTATGGCGACTGCTCCGATTACCTTGATTAGCGGTGATTTACACGGTGTTGTTCACACAATCAAATTGTCCAGAAAAACATTGAAAACCATTCGGGAAAACCTGTTTTGGGCGTTCTTTTACAACGTCGTACTTGTACCGGCAGCTGCGTTTGGGTTTCTAAATCCGATGCTGGCGGCAGGTGCAATGTCATTTAGCAGCATTTTTGTTGTTACCAACAGTTTGCGTTTGAAGAAAACCCGGCTTTAGGGGAAAACAAAAAAGGTATGGACTGGAAGCCATACCTTTTTATGCGAAAAGATGAAAAGGATTATTTGCCAGCGATAAAGTTTTCAACCATTTGTTTGGCAAGATTATCGTTGTATTGCTTGGGAGGCGACTTCATGAAGTAAGAAGACGGCGCAATCAGCGGACCTGAAAGACCGCGGTCGAGACCGATTTTTGCGCACCGCAGGGCATCGATGACAACCCCGGCGGAATTTGGCGAGTCCCAAACTTCCAGTTTTAGCTCGAGGCTAAGGGGAACATCACCAAAAGCGCGTCCTTCCAAACGGATGCTCGCCCATTTCCGGTCGGTAAGCCAGGGAACGTAGTCGCTAGGCCCGACATGAATGTTCGTTTCACCAATATCGTATGGAAGCTGGCTGGTCACAGCGCGTGTTTTGGAGATTTTTTTGGATTGCAAGCGGTCACGGTCGAGCATGTTGTAGAAGTCCATATTGCCGCCAAAATTCAGCTGGAAAGTGCGGTCAAGATGAATACCACGATCATTGAAGAGATTGGCGAGCACACGGTGAACGATTGTTGCACCGACCTGGCTTTTGACATCGTCTCCGATAATCGGCAGCCCTTTTTCCTCGAAACGTTTTTTCCAGTATTCAGACGTAGCGATAAAGACGGGAATACCATTGACGAGCGCACAACCGGCTTCGAGGATTTGCTCAACATACCATTTGGTTGCCATTTCAGAGCCTACTGGCAGGAAGTTGATAACTACGTCGGTTTTCGTGCTTTTCAGGATGCCAATGATGTCATCCGTTGGGCCGGGTGCTTTTTCGACCTTGCTTCCCAGATATTTCCCTAACCCGTCATGTGTCATCCCGCGGTAAACATTTACACCAAGTTTGGGGACATCAGCAAACTTTATTGTATTGTTCGGGTATGCCCAAATGGCTTCGCTGAGGTCTTTGCCGACTTTTGTGCTCACGACGTCGAATGCAGCTGTGAATTCGATATCGCTTACATGGTAACCACCGATAGATGCATGCATAAGACCGGGAATTTCGGCGTCTTCAGGAGCGTTTTTATAATATTCGACGCCTTGTACAAGAGATGCTGCACAGTTCCCGACGCCAATAATCGCAACGCGCACTTTGTTCTTCTTGTCTTCCATAGTTTTCCCTTTGCTAGATTGTGGATTTTGGATTGAAATGCACCTCACATTATACACCACCAAGTTATGAAAAATTATCATAGATTGGCATTATTTTTACCTGTTCGTAGATTGCAATAAAAATTAACCGGATATTAATCTATTGGGTTAATGCTTTCCATTGACCGAGGGTTTCTTTCGGGTTATGCTTAACTATTCACGAAATAGAAGTACATAACCGATGAATGGTTTGGTAAATTCGGACAAACGATGCGGAGATGAAAATGAGTGGTAATGAACAAAAATCCGTCAACCGAAGAGATTTTTTGAAAATCATGGCGGTTGGTGCTGCGAGCTTGTCATATAAGCCATTCTTTTCTTTGTCCGGGAAAGACGAATTCCTGGCGATCAAAAGAAAAGGGCGAGTATGTGAGGGGATGATTGAAGTGAAAGCCCGCCCCGATTATGATAGTAAGACTGTCAAGGTTTTGTATGCCGATGCGGTTGTACCCTGGCTGCGTGAGGTGGTGGGTCGTTGGCCCTGGCGGAACAATCAAAAATGGGTCGAAACACCCGACGGCTATATTTGGGAACCTTACCTTCAACCGGTAGAAACGAAGCCCAACAAAATTGTCGATGCGTTACCTGTCGATGGGGATACGAAAGGTATGTGGGTGGAAGTAACTGTGCCGTATGTCGATGCGGTCTTGGATAATCCGCCGGCACGTTCCCGCTGGTTGCAATATCGAATTGAGCATGGTTTGCCCCCAAGATTTTATTATTCCCAGATTCTTTGGGTGGACAAAATGAAAACAGATTCCAAAGGGCATGTATTGTATCGTGTGAATGAGCGTTACGGGAATCCCGGGGATATCTTGTGGGCTCTTGGTGAAACTTTCAGGCCCTTAACAAAGGAAGAAGTTGCGCCCATTCATCCGGAAGCTGAAAACAAGCAAGTCGTCATCGATGTAAATTACCGGGTACAAACACTTTCCTGTTTTGAAGATGGAAGGGAAGTGTATTTCTGTCGTGTTTCTTCTGGCGTGGAGGATGGTTCAACGCCGATTACACCTTATGGCACCAATGGATTCCCGATTTGGAGGAAGCTCTTCTCAGTGCATATGGCTGGTGGCACCAATTCGGACGGGTGGGATTTGCCAGGCATTGGATGGACGAGCCTTTTTGTGGGAAAAGGGGTGGCAATCCATTCTACATTTTGGCACAATAACTTTGGGGAACCGATGTCCCATGGTTGTGTGAACGTGAAACCGGAAGATGCCAAATGGATTTTTCGATGGGTACAACCGGCAGTACCATTTACGGCCGGTGATATTACTATTTCAGGTGACGGAAGTACGAAAGTTATTATTAAACAATCATGACTAACAGACTAAAAAGCAAGGTGGATTGATTTATGGAAACGAATATTGGTGTAGGATTGGCGTTTGTTGCTGGAATTGCTTCATTTTTATCGCCGTGTGTATTTTCTTTGGTCCCTGCGTATATCGGTTATCTGGGGGGACGTTCCGTGGCTTCTGCGCAGTCCGGGAATGATAGCAAGTGGACAACCTTCTCACATGGTGTTGCTTTTGTCATCGGATTTTCCATCGTCTTCGTACTCCTTGGTGTAGCTACGTCTGCGTTGGGCGGAATCCTGTTCAATATCAAACCCTGGATTGCCAAGATTGGCGGACTTGTCATCATTTTATTTGGGTTGCACATGACGAGAATAATCCGCATTCCATTTCTGGATTATGATTTGCGTCCGCAAACTCAGCCTGACCGAAAGCGGGGTTATATTTCTTCTGCTTTGATGGGTGTGTTTTTTTCAGCGGGATGGTCTCCTTGTGTAGGCCCGGTCTTAGGTGCTATCCTGACGATTTCATTGAGCGGCGGCTCGATTATCAATGGCATTTGGTTGTTAACAGCCTACTCTGCCGGTTTGGCAATTCCGTTCCTGATAGCAGCTCTGGGAATTGGCTGGGTAACCAATGTAATCAGAAAATATGGCAAAGTGATGCATTATACGGAAATTGTCATGGGTGTATTACTGATTTTGGTCGGTTTGATGTTGTTTATGGGGACGTTCCAGCAGCTGGCCAGGTTTGGTAATTTATTCAATATCGGGTTGTAACCTGCACGCATGAAACGTGCGTATCGAAATCCAATCAAGCAAAAAAGCGATATGCAGCCATTTGCGGGAACCTATATTTGTTCTGAAAGGAAGTCTTCGATTAATGTTAACGATCATACTTTATGAAAGTGCCGGGTGTAAATTATGCGAGCAAACCAAAAATGATTTGGCATCGTTACAAACGAAATATCCCCATAAGCTGGTTGAGATTAATATTGAAGATTATCCTGATTTGAAAGAAAAATATCAAACCGATATACCTGTAATTGAAATCGGACCATACGTTTTGAAAGCACCGATTGACAAGGAAAAAATATCCATGACAATAGGTGCTGCGCTTGACAGAATAACGCAACTTCAAACGCTTAAAAGTGAGAAATATCAGAAGATGGTCGAGCGGGGAAACAAGATTTCAACAAGCGACAAGTTCACAACATGGTTTTCAAAGCGGTATATGATTGTTTTCAATTTGCTTGTGTTTCTCTATGTAGGGTTGCCCGTTTTGGCACCAGTTTTGGTAAAACATAATATGCGTACACCAGCTAATGTGATTTACAAGGTTTATGGCGGGCTATGTCATCAGCTGGCTTTTCGGTCATGGTTTTTATATGGCAAGCAGCCGGTATATCCCAGAGAAGCAGCAGGGGTAAAAGGTTTGCAAACCTACGGTGAAGCAACTGGTCTGAATGAACATGATTTG
>CAYWFK010000051.1:0-20815 GCA_964457375.1 uncultured Anaerolineales bacterium | reverse complement strand
AAAACACCCCGCAGTCATTCTGCAGGGTGTTTTGATGCTGAAAGTTTAGAATCTTTATAGATTTGTCGGGATGGAGGGATTTGAACCCACGGCCTCGCCGACCCGAACGGCGCGCGCTAGCCGGACTGCGCCACATCCCGATTGTTCGTCTGCATTATAACGCGTCAAAAACGCTTTGACAAGCATTCTTTTCGACTGATTACGATTGTTCATCCAGGATGAAGGCACTGGTTTCGTTTACTTTCATGGGTAATAATACTGAAAATTTGCTTCCTTTTCCTTCCACGCTTTCCGCCCAGATTTTCCCATTATGGAGCATGATCATATCTTTGGCTATCGACAATCCTAGCCCCATTCCGCCATAACGGCGGGTGAGATGGCTTTCCACCTGGTAAAAACGGTCGAAGATCTTTTCCAAATCTGAATTCGGTATGCCAATTCCGTTATCGATAATGGACACTTCGATAAAATCTCCTCGCCGATTGGCGTTGATGAGCACTTTTCCCTTGTCGCTTGTATAAGTTAAAGCATTTTTCAGGATATTTCCAAAGGCAACCGTCAGTTTTTCGTTGTCTCCACTAATGTAAAATTCATCTCTGGGAAGGTTCAGGTGCACGCGAATCAGCTTTTTGGCAGCGAGTTCATGATATTCGTGTATTACCTTGCTGAGTAAATCGTACAAATTGATCGTGGTTTCACGAATGCGTGATTTGCCGGATTGGTAGGTATCGATTGTGCCTAAGTCTTCGATGATCGATTTCAATCGTTCACCGTATTGTAAAATGGTCTCGACCTGGCTTCTGCCTTCCGCTTCGGTGATCGTTTCTTTTAAAAAGGCGGCGTGCCCGAGAACGATTCCCAGCGGTGTTCTGAGTTCATGGGATGCAATGGCAATGAAGTTCGATTTCAAGCGATCGAGTGCTTGCAGCTCTTTGTTGGCTCGTTTTAATTCGGCAAGCAGATTTGTGTTGTTGATGGCGATTGCTGCATGCGAAGCCAGAATCGACAAGGTGATTTGATCTTCCTGGGTGAAACTTTTTTCGTCAATTTTATTAACGGCTTCCAGAATTCCGATTGTCTTTGTTTTGATTACCATGGGAACGGCAAGGATGTTTTTTGTCGTGAAGTTGATTGACTTATCGACCCCTTGATAAAGGTTGGGGTTGTTTTGAGCATCCTTGACGCTGATCGTTGTCCCATTTTGATAAACCAGGCCGGCGATACTGCCTTCGATGGGCACGCGGATTGTTTTCAGTTTCTCTTTTTGCAGCCCCGGTCCGGCGACGAATTCAAGGGAATTCGTTCTGGAATCGTGGAGCAGTATCGAGCAGGACTCGCTGTTGGTTAGTTCGCTGCCAACCTCGATAATCAGCTGGAACAAGGCATCCAGTTCGAGGGTTGCGCTGAGCTGTTTGCTGACATCCAAAAGCCGGGTAAGAATATCGCTATGAAGTTTATTGATCGGTGAATTCATCTTTTTTTCCTGAACCTTGACCTGATTTGAATTATAGCATGGTGTAAAATAAAGGAAAACAACCATTTTGTACTAAGGAAGCCTGCGATGAAAGCGATGAGATTGTTTCAGTATGCCCCGGTGGAAGAGAAGCCATTACAGCCGGTCGATTTGCAAAAACCGGTTCCCGGTGAAGGGGAGGTTGGCATCCGTATTCATTATTGCGGGGTGTGTCACACGGATTTGCACACTGTCGAAGGAGACATTCACCCGCCGAAGTTGCCGGTTACACCCGGTCATCAGGTCGTCGGTGTTGTTGAATCGATTGGGGATTGTGTTACCGGTATTCATGTGGGGATGCGTGTAGGCGTGCCGTGGTTTTATAGCGCTTGCGGGAAGTGCGACTATTGCCGGCGAGGTGAAGAGAACTTGTGCGAGAAAGCCAGGTTTACCGGTTTTCATGTCGATGGCGGGTATGCGGAAGCGATGGTTGCACAAGAAAAGTTCGTGCTTCCTTTACCGGATGGTATTTCCGACTTGCAGGCAGCGCCGTTATTGTGTGCAGGCATCATCGGATATCGCTCTCTGAAAAAAGCGGATCTCAATCCGGGCGAGCGGCTGGGATTATTCGGATTTGGGGCAAGTGCTCACTTGGCAATTCAGGTTGCGTTGTATTGGGGCTGTGATGTTTATGTATTTACCCGTTCGAAGGCTCACCGGCGCCATGCGGAACGTTTGGGCGCTTTGTGGACGGGTGGGTTGGATGATTCTCCGCCGGTGTTACTTGACAGAGCCGTGATATTTGCGCCGAGTGGGCAAGTCGTTCCCAAGGCTTTGGCAAAACTGCGCCGCGGGGGCACTTTGGCAATCAATGCTATTCATATGTCGCCTATCCCTGAGTTCCCCTATGAACGAATCTATGGCGAAAGGACGCTGAGAAGTGTGGCAAACGCAACTTATTCAGACGGGGTTGAATTCCTTGATTTAGCCGGGAAAATCCCGATTGAAGCGGACGTGAAACTTTACGGCCTTGAAGAAGCCAATCAGGCATTGATGGACGTAAAGGCAAGCAGAATAAACGGGGAGGCGGTTTTGCAAATTGAAGCGGGTCATTAGGTTCATGGTGATGGTATAATTTATTTGGCTGGAAAAAACGAAATCCTCGTTTGGTGTTTAAACGATAAACCCCCGGTTTTATTCTTGCGAGAAGCAAAATTTATCATAGGAGTAACAGATATGTCGGGACATTCCAAATGGTCAACGATCAAAAGAAAAAAAGGTGCGGAAGATGCAAAGCGCGGGAAGATATTTACCCGTCTGGCAAGAGAAATCTCTATGGCCGCACGTGAAGGCGGCGGAGATATCGATGTTAATTTCCGCCTGAGAATCGCCGTTGACCGAGCAAAAGCTGCGAATATGCCCAAGGACAACATCGACCGGGCAATCAAGCGCGGTTCCGGAGAGGGAAAAGACGGCAGTGCACTGGAAGAATTGTATTATGAAGGATATGCACCGCATGGTATTGCATTGATGATCGAATGTGTTACAGACAACAAGAACAGGGCAGTCGCTGATATTCGGCATACATTAACTCACTTTGGCGGCAGTTTGGGGGAAGGCGGGTCTGTTGCATGGCAATTCAAACAGGTTGCTTATTTTGCTTTCCCGGATGATGGCGTCGATAAAGATGAAATCTTCGAGCTGGCAGTGGAAGGCGGCGCAGACGATATTATTTTCGATGATGGCATGGTCGAAATTGTCGGACCTGTCGAGGCGTTTAAAACCATCGGGGATAAATTGCGGTTGGCTGGTATCAAAACCGAAGAGGCTGGTTTGAGAATGCTCCCCAGCCAGGAAATCGAGCTGGATACGAACGAGACAATCAAAGTTATGAAAGTCATCGAAGCTCTCGAAGAGCTTGACGATGTCCAAAATGTGTTTTCGAACCTGAAAATTACAGATGATGCCATTACGAAATTAGAGGCTGCATAACCTTCGATGCTGGTAATCGGTATAGACCCTGGGATTGCGATTACCGGGTATGGATTAATCAATGAAGATGAAAAGGGTGAAATCAGGGTGAAGGCGTATGGCGTCATCAGGACGCCGGCAAATACACCGGTTCCTTTACGGTTGAAGACCCTTTTTGCCGAATTGACTTTGCTTATCAGGCTCCACCGTCCGGATTATGCTGCGGTGGAGCGGTTGTTTTTTCAAAAGAATGTACGGACTGCAATCAATGTCGGGCAGGCGAGAGGCGTTGCGATTTTGGCGTTATCCCAGGCGGATTTGCCGGTATATGAATATACGCCAATGGAAATCAAGCAAGCGGTAACCGGATATGGCGGAGCTGCCAAAAAGCAAATACAATTGATGGTCAAGGCACTCCTGGATTTGGATGAAATCCCCAAACCGGACGATGCCGCGGATGCATTGGCAGTTGCCTTGTGCCACTTGCAAAGTGCGACGATCAACCGCTTGTCTGAAAACGGGTCGTTGTAACAAAACGGAAAAGCGATGATCAAAACACTTCGTGGAATTATTTTGAAGGTTGCCAAACAAGAACTTGTTCTCGAGATTGGTAGTGTCGGTTTGGGCGTGCTGGTTACTACGAAAACTCTCCAAACGAAAAAGGTCGGAGAACCGCTGTTTTTGTATACTTCCTTCGTTGTCAGGGAGGATTCGCTGAAACTGTACGGTTTCGAGCATGAGGACGAGAGAGATATTTTTGAATTATTGCTGAGTGTGAGCGGCATTGGACCCCGCCTGGGGCTGGCTATTCTATCCACTTTGAACCCGGATACAGTCAGACGGGCAGTCGTTCAGAGCCAGCCGGAAGTGTTCAGCCAGGTGTCCGGCGTCGGAAAGAAGACTGCTCAGCGGATTATCCTGCAATTGGAAGACAAGCTGGACGCAGTGGATGGTCTGGAACCGATTAGTATATTCTCAGAAGTCGATACCGAAGTGGTGGAAGCTTTGATTGCACTTGGGTATAGTGTGGTTGAAGCACAAACTGCTGTTCAGTCTTTGCCAAAGGATATACCGGAGAATGTGGAAGCGAGATTATCTGCCGCTCTGGCTTATTTCTCCTGATGGAAAAACAGTATTTTTTAGGGAAAACTAGACAATAATCCCGCTTTCGGGTATCATTTGGCTGTTTATTTGTTACGCGGGTAAAAGTGGATTACTTTATATCTTGGTGATTAATGGATTCCATTGAAAAACTATTAAAACAACTTACGGAAGCCCAAGGAGTCCCTGGTTATGAATATCCGGTCAGGGATGTGGTGCGTTCTTTGTTTTCTCCTTTGGGGACGCTTTCACAGGATAAAATCGGAAGCGTGATTTGTGAGAAAAAAGGGGCGGAGCAAACGCCGCGGGTCATGCTTGCCGGCCACATGGATGAGATAGGCTTCATGGTGAAGTACATCACGCAGGATGGTTTTGTGAAGTTCCTCCCGTTGGGCGGCTGGTTCGATCAGGTATTATTAGGGCACAGAGTGATCATCAAGACGAAAAAAGGTGATATTCTCGGTGTAATCGGGGCAAAACCGCCCCATTTGCTTCCTCCCGAAGAGCGTAAAAAAATCGTAGAAAAAACGGCGATGTACATCGACGTTGGAACGACGAAAAAAGAAGAGACCGAAGAACTTGGTATCCAGCCGGGTGATCCGATTATCCCCGATTCGAGTTTTCGAATACTTGGCAGCGGAAAAACCTACTTGTCGAAGGCTTTCGATGACCGCGTTGGGGTCGCCTTGATTGTCTCGGCTTTGGAGCAGTTGCAATCCATGGAACATCCAAACAGCGTTTATGGCGTTGCGACCGTGCAAGAGGAAGTTGGCGTCAGAGGTGCAACTACCAGTGTGCGCGCGGTAGACCCTGATGTGGCGATTGTTCTGGAATCGGATATTGCCGGCGATGTTCCCGGTATTCGGCAGGAACAATCCTCTGTCGCAATCGGGAAAGGTCCTTCCGTTTTGCTGTATGATTCCCGCATGATCCCGAATATTCGTTTACGGGATTTTGTTTTTGATATTGCTGCTGACAAACAAATACCGGTTCAGCATTCCTATATCGAACGCGGAGCAACGGATGGGGCTGCAATTCATTTGCATCATCTCGGTGTGCCGACAATTGTTATTGGTGTACCCGCCAGACATATCCACTCGCATAGTGGCATCATCCACAGGGATGATTATGACAATGCTTTGAAACTGTTGGTCAACATCATACTCCGTCTGGATCAAGCAACTGTGGAACGCTTTCTGTAAACGTCAAACGCTGAATTGTCAAACGTTTTCGGATTCGAACCAATCATTATTTGCCTGGAGGCGAAATGTCCGATCTGATTAATAAAATAACCGCAGACCTGAAAAAACAAATCGATGAATTTCAGCCTGAGATGGAAGTGCGTGATGTCGGTACTGTTCTGGAAGCCGGCGACGGCATTGCCAGAGCTTCCGGTTTATCAGAAGTTCGATCTCAGGAAATCGTTCAGTTCGATAACGGCGTTTTTGGGATTGCTTTCAATCTCGAAAGAGATTCAGTAGGTATCATTATTATGGGGGATTATGCGGGAATATACGAGGGTATGCTTGTCCGAACAACCGGCCGAATTGCCTCAGTTCCGGTTGGAGATGGTTTGATCGGCAGGGTGGTGAATGCACTTGGTGAACCCATCGATGGTAAGGGCCCAATTCAGTTTGACGGATACAGACCGATAGAAAGAATTGCCCCGGGTGTCATCAAGCGGCAGGACGTCGATACCCCGGTGCAGACCGGTATCAAGGCAATCGACTCGATGATCCCGATTGGCCGGGGGCAACGCGAATTAATCATTGGAGACAGGCAGACCGGTAAAACGGCAATTGCTATCGATACGATCATCAACCAAAAAGGGAAAGACCTGATTTGTATTTATGTTGCTATCGGGCAAAAGAAAGCTGCCGTAGCCAGAACGGTTGCCACGCTGGAACGCTTTGGTGCAATGGCGCATACAATCGTCGTCGTTGCAGCAGCGGATGAACCGGCGGCGCTTCAATATATTGCGCCTTATGCCGGTTGTTCCATCGGGGAAGAATTCATGGAAAGGGGACAAGACGCCCTTGTGGTGTATGATGACCTCTCCAAACATGCCTGGGCATATCGGCAGGTTTCATTGCTGTTACGGCGCCCCCCGGGACGTGAAGCATACCCCGGTGATTTGTTCTATTTGCATTCCCGCTTGCTGGAGCGTGCTTCCCGACTGGCAAACAAATATGTTATCGTTCCCAAAGATTTCAAGGATGCTCTTGCAAAAGAAAAAGATGCGGTCAACGGTGTGGTTTACGACGGACCGGTTTCGAAGCACGATGCCGAACAGGCTTTGAAGGCTATGGATGACGCCAAGGAGAAGAAAGTCGTTCAGGTGAAAGGTAGTGGCGGGTCTTTGACGGCATTACCGATTATCGAGACTTTGTTGGGCGATGTTTCCGCCTATGTTCCGACGAACGTGATTTCAATTACAGACGGACAAATATATCTTGAAAACAGCCTGTTTTATGCCGGTATTCGTCCTGCTGTGAACGTAGGTCTTTCGGTTTCCCGAGTCGGTGGAGACGCACAAACCAAAGCTATGAAACAGGTTGCCGGCAGACTGCGCCTGGATATGGCCGCTTTTCGGGAACTGGCGGCTTTTGCCCAATTCGGTTCGGATTTGGACAAAGCAACACAGGCGCGTTTGAACCGCGGACGCCGGTTGCAGGAAATCCTCAAACAACCTCAGTATGAGCCGGTTTCTCTGGAGCATGAAATTGTCGTCATCTTTGCTGGAACCAATGGGTATGCAGATGATATTCCGCTTGAAAGAATGCGTGAATGGGAAAACAAATTAACCCGCTATATGGATACTTCCCATCCCGATATTCTTAAGGATATCCTCGACAAGAAGCGGATTACGGATGAAACCAGGGAACAATTGAAACAGGCGCTGGAATCTTTCCGGGCTGCCTGGCGCTGAGGCTGAACGGGATATAGCGAGAAAGAACAATTATGGCAAATGCGAGAGAAGTCAAATTACGCATCCGGAGTGTCAAAAATATTGCGCAGGTAACCCGTGCTTTGCAGGCGGTAAGTGCAAGCAAGGTACAAAAAGCAATGCAAACCATGTATCGAACACGTCCGTATGCAACCAAAGCCTGGCAGGTGCTAACCCATATTGCCGGGCAGCCGGGGCGTTCTACGCTGCACCCGCTGCTCGCTGAGCGTCAGGAAATACGGAATGTGCTGGTTGTGCTTATCAGCGGAGACAGGGGGCTTGCCGGAGCGTACAACACCAATATCGTTCGGTTCGTGTTGAATAATTTCAAATCTTTTTCTGCCAATGTATCTTACATAACCGTTGGAAGGAAAGGGCGTGACATGCTTATCCGCAGAAACCAGAAGATTATGGCTGAATTCAGTGATCTTCCTGCATCGCCGACTTTTACGGATATTTCTGCAATTGGACGGCTGGCTGTCGATGAATTTTTAAGCGGGCATTCGGATGCAGTGTATTTGGTTTATACGGATTACATCAACATGATCAAGCAAGTGCCGACGGTCAAGAAGCTGTTGCCGCTGGAATACGAAAGCGGAGCCGAGCGGGTGGAAACATTCAAGCAGACCGCAACCAAAGTGCATGCCGCTTATATTTATGAACCAGGGCAGGATGAGATTCTGGATGAAATCATCCCCAGGTTTACCGGTTTGCAAATTTACCAGGCAATACTGGAATCCCTGGCAAGCGAACATGCTGCCCGGATGGTCGCCATGAAAAATGCGACGGACAACGCCACTGAATTAAGTGGTGATTTGCAACTCGAATATAACAAAGCCCGGCAGCAAAGTATTACAAACGAAATGCTGGATATTGCAGGCGGCGCAGAAGCCCTTGCAAAGTCAACATAGAAAAAATAGCGTTTGGAGGAAAGCATGGCAAAGGCTACTGGCCACATCATTCAAATCCAGGGTGGGGTTGTGGATGCTGAATTTCCGGCAGGTGAATTGCCGGAAATTTACGATGCACTGGAAATTCCACGCGATGGAATGAAACCGGTTGTTTTGGAAGTGGAAAAACATTTGGGGCACGATTGGGTACGGTGTGTCGCAATGGATACAACCGATGGGCTTCAACGAGGAATGAAGGTCGTGTCTACCGGCGCCCCGATTATGGTGCCGGTTGGTGAACCGACTCTGGGAAGAATTTTCAATGTGCTTGGCCAGCCCGTTGATGAGGGAGAACCGGTCAAGGCAAAGCATTATTATCCTATTCATCGATCAGCACCTGCATTCGATGAACAATCGACACGTGTCGAAGTATTCGAAACCGGTTTGAAGGTAATCGATTTGATTGCGCCATTTACCAAAGGTGGTAAAACGGGTATTTTCGGTGGTGCAGGCGTCGGGAAAACGGTGATCATTATGGAATTGATCCGCTCTGTTGCCAAAGAGCATGAGGGAAATTCCGTGTTTGCCGGTGTTGGAGAGCGTACCCGGGAAGGTACTCAGCTTTACCGGGAAATGCTGGAATCCGGCGTGATGAAAGATACCGTGATGGTTTACGGGCAGATGAACGAACCGCCTGGTGTTCGTTTGCGTGTCGGTTTGACTGCTTTGTCGATGGCGGAATATTTTCGTGATCAGGGGCGGGATGTGCTTCTGTTTATCGATAATATCTTCCGCTTCTCAATGTCCGGGTCAGAAGTTTCCGCTTTGCTTGGGCGTATGCCCTCGGCAGTAGGTTATCAGCCAACCCTGGCGACGGAGATGGGTGAATTACAGGAACGGATTACCTCGACGAAAACAGGTTCGATTACCTCCATGCAGGCGGTTTACGTCCCTGCTGATGACTACTCCGATCCTGCGCCGGTAACGACGTTTACGCATCTTGATGCAACAATCGCACTCGAACGTTCGATTGCTGAAAAGGGGATTTATCCCGCTGTTGATCCTTTGTCTTCGACTTCGCGAATTCTCGACCCGGCAATTGTCGGGGAAGAGCATTACAAGACGGCCCGCGATGTGCAGGAAGTTCTCCAACGGTATAAGGATTTGCAGGATATCATCGCTATTTTGGGTATCGACGAACTGGGCGAAGATGACAAACTGATTGTTTCCAGAGCACGGAAAATCGAACGTTTCTTCTCTCAACCGATGTATGTTGCCGAGCAGTTCACAGGTATTCCGGGGCGATATGTGCCACTGCGTGAAACGATACGGGGTTTCCGCGAAATTCTGGACGGAAAACATGATGATATTCCTGAAGATGCTTTCCTGATGGCAGGAACCATCGACGATGTTATTACGCGGTATAATCAGCAACACTAAAAAGGATAATCAAGAGGAGTTCTATGCCTATTCGGTGTGAAATTGTTTCGCAAGACAGAACGGTATTCGAAGGTGATGTGGATATTGTTGTAGCCCCCAGCGCAGACGGTGAAATGGGGATCTTGCCGAACCATGCTCCTTTGCTGGCGACTTTGAAATATGGGGTTGTGAAAGTTCGCTATGGCGGAAAGGAAGAAGTGTTCACGGTTGCCGGTGGTGTTGTCGAAGTTCAGCCGGATGTTGTTACTATTCTCGCGGATTCTGCTGAAAACGTTAAGGAAATTGATGTCGAACGCGCAAAAGCAGCCAAAGAACGCGCAGAAAAATTCCTCACCGAAGGGCACCCGCCTGATACGGATACTTACCTGAAGATGGAAGCCGCATTGAGACGCTCGCAACTGCGTTTGGATGCTGTCCGCAGATACCGGGGTGGAAGGAAACCTCAACTTCACTCAATGCATCAGGACGAATTGAATAAATAATGGCTTTTTTTTCAAAAGACCTTGGAATTGATCTGGGCACTATTCGGACGTTGATTGCCGAAGGGGGCGTGGTGGTGCTAAACGAGCCGACGATGGTCGCTATCGTTGTCGACGAAATGAAAATCGTCGAAGTGGGTGATGCCGCTCTCGATATGTATGGACGCGTACCGGAAAGCATCGAAGTGGCAAGCCCGCTGAGAAACGGTGTGATTGCTGATTATGAAGTGACGCGAAATATTCTTTCAGCGTTCATCAAGAAAGTCACCGGTTCGGTAAACTTCTTCCGTCCCAGAGTAATGGTATCTATTCCCTATGGTGTAACGAGCGTGGAAAGCCGCGCAGTATCGGAAGCAGCACTCGAAGCAAATACGCGCGAGGTTTTTCTCATCCAGCAGCCACTTGCGGCCGCTATCGGTGTGGATTTGCCAATCAATACTCCATCGGGAAATATGATTGTTTGTTTGGGGGGAGGGGCTACTCAGGCGGCAATCCTCGCGATGTACGGCATCGTCTCGGCGGAAACCCTGCGGATGGGCGGCCTTGACCTGAACGAGGCGATTATCAGTTACGTCCGCAGGAAATACGGCCTGATCATCGGCGAAAGGACAGCCGAGCAAATCAAACTTGAAATCGGTGCTGCTGTTCCCCAGGAGCGGGAAGGCGCTATCGAAGTTCAGGGACAAGACCAGGTTTCAGGACTGCCGAAACCGATTACGTTGACAACCGAAGAAGTCGTGGAAGCGATGGAAACGCCCTTGCATGAAATTGTGGAGACCGCACGCAAGGTGCTCGAAAAAACGCCCCCTGAACTGGTTTCGGATATTATCGATCGCGGGATTGCATTGTGCGGAGGAAACTCTCTGCTTCCGGGAATTGACAAATTGTTTACCAAAGAGCTGGGTGTACCGGCGTATCTTGTGGAAAACCCGACGACAGCTGTTGCCGAAGGTGCTTCGCTGGCGCTCGAACCGGGCATTTTCGCAAAGATCAAACGGAGTTTACCCCCGGTATAATCATCCGTTTCTGGATTGGTACCTTAGGGAAGGGTTGGTGTCAATGCCAACCCTTCTTTTTTGTTATCGTTATATATAATAAGTCATTCTTTGAAGAAATACGACAGGATCGATACACTGAAGTCTTACGTCAGGCGGTGTGATGATATGAATGGGTGCATAATTCAGGATGGCTTTGATACCCGCTTCGACAAGTGTGTCAGTGACATCCTGTGCTTCTGAAGCCGGAACAGCAATCATCGCAATTTTGATGCCTGCTTTTTTAATCTCGTCGACCATCGAACCGGTATCTTTGACGACGAAGTCACCGAGTTTCATGCCGATTTTTTGGGGATCATTATCGAAGATCATGGCGACTTTGAAGCCGCGTTCGTGAAATCCCTGATAGTGTGCCAGTGCGCTCCCCACATCTCCGGCGCCGACGACTGCCATATCCCATATTCTGTCGAGTTGAAGGATTTTTCGCAGCTGATTCGAGAGATATTCTGTATGGTAGCCTGTTCCTTGTTTGCCAAATTCACCGAACTGGGATAAATCCTTGCGAATTTGGGCTGCTGATATTTCGAGATATTCCGATAATTCTTTAGAAGAAGTTACTTTTTGTCCCTTAGCCAGCATTCGCTGAAGTACCCGGTAATAAAGCGGCAATCTGCCAATCACAATGTCAGGGATCAACTTCTTAGGCATAGATTCGCTCCTTTTTATACCCGTGCGTATTTTTGTTGTTTGTGCGGAAGGTTACAAGGTTGGCGTGATTATATCACATATAGTGGACAGATATTGTAATTATTTGGCTGGTTGGGTTGGTTCGCGTAATGTCGCAGTGACGGTTTGAGGATACTGCTGATGGTATAATCGAACGGAAATCTTGAGAATGAAACCATATTGGAAGGGTTATGTTTATTGATCAGGTTGTAATCGATGTAAAAGCCGGACGGGGCGGTGATGGTGTGATTCATTTCAGGCGTGAAAAATATGTTCCGCTTGGCGGCCCGGATGGAGGAGATGGCGGTAAAGGCGGGGATGTTATCTTGTGTGTGCGTGATACGCTGAATACGTTATCGCATTTCAGACACAGGAGGATATTTCGCGCTCAGGACGGAAGCCGCGGCGGTGGAAACAACAAGAGCGGCAAATCGGGAGATGATTTGATTATCGGCGTTCCCCCGGGAACAGTAGTGTATGACGCTACGACCGGTACTTTGATTGGTGATATGGTCGAAAAAAACCAAACATTGATTGTGTGCAAAGGTGGAAGGGGGGGCAAAGGTAATGCGCGATTTGCGAATTCCCGAAACAGGGCGCCGAGAATTGCAGAGAAAGGCGAACCTCCTGAAGAGCGTGAACTGAAGCTGGAATTGAAATTGATTGCCGACATCGGAATTGTTGGCGTACCGAATGCAGGAAAATCAACCTTTTTGTCGGTTGTTACCAATGCGAAACCAAAAATAGCTTCCTATCCGTTTACGACACTGGAACCGAATTTGGGGGTTGCCGAACTGGATGTCGACAATTCACTCGTTCTGGCAGATATTCCCGGTTTGATTGAAGGTGCTCACCAGGGAATTGGACTGGGGCATGACTTTTTGCGGCATATCCAGCGGACCAAAGTGCTGATTCATTTGCTGGATGGTTTGTCGGACGACCCGGTGGCGGACTTTGCTCAGATAAATAGTGAACTCGCACTTTTCGATCCCAAATTGGGTGAGAAACCACAGGTCGTTGCTTTGAACAAAATGGATTTGGGTGATGTACAGGAAAAGGCTGGCGCAATAAAGAGCGCACTCAAAGCCAGAGGCTACAACGTTTCACTCATTTCGGCAGTTACAGGCGAAGGTGTGCGTGACTTGTTGTTTCGGGCGAAAAAGACACTGGAACAACTCCCGGTTGAGAAACCGGTTGAAGATTCGTTGCCTCTCTATCAGGCAGAAGATGATCCCAAGGCTTTTACGGTAACCGAGACGGAAAAGGGGTATCGTGTTTCCGGAGATGCGATCGAAAGGGCTGCGTCAATGACTTATTGGGAAGAGCCTCAGTCGATACGACGTTTTCAAAGGATTCTCGAAACATTGGGTATCGATGAAACATTAAGAAAAGCCGGTATTTCAAACGGGGATACCGTTTTCATTGGTCAGTATGAACTGGAATGGAAAGACTGAAAAGGTGGCGGGCGTATGCGTATAGGCGTCTACGGGGGAACTTTCAACCCGCCTCACATCGGGCATTTGATTTTGGCCGAGGAAGTCAGGGAAAGGCTTTCTTTGGACAAAGTCCTTTGGGTGCTCACTCCTGTTCCGCCGCATAAACCGTCTTTGGGGATTATCGATGCTGCTTTTCGTTGCAGAATGGTGCAATTGACGATTGCAGGGAATCCTGATTTTTCATTGTCAACTGTCGAAATAAACCGGGAACCGCCGCATTATGCTGTCGATACCATGAAACTGCTGAAAGAATCGTATCCTGAGGATACGCTTGTGTATTTGATGGGGAAGGATTCCCTGCGGGATTTGCCTTCATGGCATCATCCGGAGGAATTCGTGAAATTATGTGATTACATTGCTGTCATGGAACGGGCGGAAGTTTCCGTTTCGATGGATGATTTGGAGAAAAAACTCACGGGAATTCGTGAAAGAACCGTGCTTGTCGATACCCCGTTGATTGCGGTATCATCATCGATGATTCGCGAAAGAATCGCTAGCGGTAGAACGGTGCGTTATTTACTACCGGAGCGAGTTTATGAGCTTATCCGGGAAAACCGCTTCTATCAGAAAGGAAAATAACATATGACTACTATGTCTGCGAAAGAACCAAACAAGCTTGTTGAGACGGATGTTTTGGGTGAAAAGAAAGTAGTTTATAAAACCCGAAAGACGGGCATAATTTTCAAACTTGCCGGGATGATTGTCTTTCTTGCCCTGGCAGTTGCGATTATCGCTTACATTGCCAATCAGATGATCAGCTATTGGGGTTCGTATAACCCTGTGGACGCTCTCAAGTTGTTTGCGCCATTGTTTGGATGGGCGCTGCTTTTTCTTGTTTTGGCGCTGGTTTTCTATTTTCTATATCGCCGGAGCAGCGGGAAATCTTTGAGCGTTTTTGAAAATGGTCTGGTTGCTGTCGATAGGAAAAAAGGCAAAAGGGAATGGCTTTGGGACGAGATTGATTATTTCCTGGCGGAAGTTACCAAACATGCCGCAGGAAAAGCGACAACCCATGTTTACCAAATTGTCAAAAAGAATGGAGATAAAATTGTCTTTGGTGACGAGTTCCCTGATGTCGAAGCAATGGCGTCTACCATTCGAAGTTATCTGAATCCTGTTGTTTATAAACGGCAGGCAGAACTTTATAACAATGGTGAACCGTGTGATTTCGGGGTTGTCAAGTTGAGCAAACTCGATGGAATTTTCATCAAGAAGAAGAAAATCGGTTGGGATGAAATCGAAGCTGTCCGTGTTGGAGATGGTTTCTTCTCTGTGGAGAAAAAAGGAAAAAAACGAACCAAACTGTTTAAAGTACGAGCCTCAACTATTCGAAACCTGGAAGTCTTGTTGACGATGATTCATCAGGTGATTCCGGTGGAAGGGAAAGAAAACAGCGGGTAAACAAAGCCTACGGTTTCGATGCCCCGGAGTTCGTGTTGATCATCAAACCGGAGACATCCACAGCTTCGAAGTCTTTTCCTTCGAGCTGATGCAATTGCTGCAATACGTCATTATTCCAACGTTCATCCGGAGCGCCGGAAATGAACCATGCGCTGCCATTGTCAGCGAGGATGATGCCGTATTCTTGCATAGCACGCAAGATGACCTGAACCTGCGGATCGAAACCGCTAATGTCAAAACTGGCTTTTAGGCGGAAACGCTGCCCCATAGGCGGGTATTTGCTGCCGGTGTGGCTGGATGCGAAATGCCGCGCGGGCCAGATATAAGTGTTACGCGTTTCCGGGGCGGTGAAACGGATTGCGTGACGGATTTCCCCGGAAGCAACTTCATCGTATCGGACCAGCCCGGGAAGGATGGGTAAACCTGCCGCGTCTGCGGATGTCCATCCATCCTGGCGAAGCGCATTACTCGTCAGGGGAAAAACGGCACCGGAACCAGCGTGCCAGCTGCCATCGGCTTGTTGGTGGGCATCGAAGAGTTCAAATAATTTGCAGGTCACCTTTTGGATAATGAGAATATGACGGTCGCCCGTACTGGCAGGCCCGCCTTCGATTAACGGGTTTCCCGGAATGGGATAAAGAACGTGATCCGATTCATCATCATAGTCGAAAGCAACCGTTTCCCCGGGGTGATTGCTTTCGACAATATTGTAGGGAATACCAATCGGTCCACCTTCCCATTCTCCGGAACCGAAGTCGGCATGTAAATGGTTGTTGGTGCCAATTGTGCTGATATATGCCGCTGAATTCGAGTCTAATGGCAGTGTATCTACGCGATGATTCCAGATATTGTTCGACGGGAAAACCGGGCAGCCTGCAAGCATTGGTGTCTTTGCAGGTGAAAGGACGATAGGAAGATAACTATTCTGGCTGGTAGTCACCGATGCCGGTAGTTGCGTTTGCGGATGGCCTGGCTGACTTCCGAGCGTGGATTTTGGCGGATTACACGCCAGAAGGAATAATACGACAAGACCGGCGGCGGACAGGAAATATATCTTGAAAGGGTGTTTGTTGCTCTCGATACGGTTCATTGGAATCTTCCTGATGTGGTAGGCGTGATGCAGTATGCGCATGATGGCAGTATTCGAAAGCCGGCGATTCGAAAGAATGGGGTTTGCGTGGTGTGATGTTTTCGACTGGTATGATGCCAAACCGGAGGCGTCAATGGGAAGTCAATTGGGTAGTAGTGTGTGTGCCGGGAGGCCTGCTTTCGGGTACGGGTGTAATACAGAGAACATGGAACCTCCCGTAACTTCCGGAAGGTGTTTGGATACGATAATTGAGAAGCACCCCCACCGCGACTCGAACGCGGGTTTTCGGCTCCGGAGGCCGACGCTCTATCCACTGAGCTATGGGGGCAGGCGGTGAATATTCTACCATAACTCCGGAGGTATGCACGATTTTTTATTCGGGTACGTATTCGGCGAGTTGTCTGATTTGTTCTCTTATATTGTTGGCAATCATCAGATTTCCGTTTTCATCTCCCAAAATTGCCATTTGGTGTTTCTTGTGTGCCAATTCTGCACAGAGCTGGTAGAAGCGATTGGTATTTTTGTAGTTCCCGTGAAGAAGGGCGGTTGTTTTGGCAGAAACTACGCGTAGAGAAGATGTAGCAATATGGTATTGATGTTGGGTAATTAATCCATGGTTGATTTCGTCTTTCAGGTACTCAATCATCCATTTTCGGTCACGGTGGATTGCCCAGATAATGACCAGGATCATCATAAACCAGCCTGACCAATCGATGAGCGTTCCAATGATTACACCAGCCAACCCGGTGAGAATTGTACTAAGAGTGTTGTGGATTGAATGGGATAAAATCGCCAAAAGCAACCCGATGAACGGAAAAATGACTTTACTCAGTTTTCCTTTGCTTAGGCGGGAAAAGGCAAAACCGATACCGGTAAATGCTGTATAAAACGCGTGCTGCCAGCCAACCAGAATCACGCGTACGAAAACCAGCCAGAGTAAACCGCTCATTCCGCCTTCGAGGAAGCCGTAGGTGTAGATATAGTAAATGTTTTCTGTTGCTGCGAAACCCAAGGCGGTAATTCCGGCGTAGATGATTCCATCCAGAATGGAATCGAATTCGTTGTGGAAGAGGATATAAACAATCAGAACGCCGAAACCTTTTAAAATCTCTTCGACCAGCGGAGCAACCAGTGTGCTCGTTGTCAAGTCTGTGACAGCCTCGGAATTCGTGAACAAATAGATGCCGATACCCATCCCGGTATTGACGATGAATGCACTTCCGGCAGCAACCAGCATTCCCCAGAGAAAGACGCCTCCCAGCAGTTTCAGGGGTTCTTTTTCATAGCGATCCGTCCAATACAGGATCGCTGCATAGAAGAACATGGGGAAAACACCAAATATGAATGACAGGAAAAAGCCCATTTGTTTGCTCCGGAATATGCGTAAGATGTTATTGGAACGTTTGGTTTCAATCAGGAACTACGTGTTGAATAGAAGCCTTTTTCTATGAATGTGCGTTTCGAGCGGATCGATTTCCAAAGCATGGAGAACTTCATCGGGGCGGCCGGTGGCATTCGGCTTCGCTTTGAGAAGGATGGTAATTCCTTTGGCTTTGGCTGGTTCATCGTCGAGCCGGATTTCCAGAATCAAAGGGCGTAAATCGTATTTCTTTCCACGGCGAATGCGCATGATTGTGCTTTCTTTCAAAAGAGCGGCAATCCGGCTTTCCAAACCAGATGGCAATTCCCCGATACGGATTTCGTATTCTGCTGCGAAGAGGGATTTCTGGATTTTTGGCGTGTTGTTGTCGATTGGCTCGATATGGTTGATGGTAATGCCGGGGGGGAGTGTCTTTTCGATGCTTTCCTGAATAAAGTCAGGCTGAAGGTCTTTTTCGAACCAGACATCGAGAACTTCTGCCTCGCTGGTGAATCCCAATGGCAGCGGCGCGGCAAGGTTGAATTTTGGGTGCGGGTTGAAACCCTGGCTGTATGCAATGGGCAGTTTGGCGCGTCTGAAAATTCTTTCCCAGGTGCGCATGACATCCAGATTGCTGGTAAAACGCATACTGTCGTTTTTGGAAAAATGAATTCGAAATCGATTCATTGGTTTGCTTTACGCTTTCCTCGGGTTATTTCAGGGCATTTCCAGGACTTACCGGGATTTTCTCTGCGAATTTCTGTGAAGAGGGGCAGAATACCGCAGGCATAGCATTGATTTCTGCAATCATCCCTGATTTTACCTTCTTTGCTCCATAAATAATCTTGTTTGATGAAATCCTTTTTTACTGCTACGGAGATATGGTCCCACGGGAAGACTTCATCAAGCGAGCGCTGACGATGGGAATAGAATGAAGGATTTAATCCTTCGCTTTCGAAAGCATCTTGCCAATAATGAATGTTGAAATGCTCTTTCCACGCGTCGAATTTTGCCCCGTTTTGCCATGCTTTCAGAATGATGTTTGCCAGCCGTCTGTCGCCGCGGGAAAGCCAGGCTTCCAGCAGTGTTTCTTCGGGGCGGTTGAGACTGAGCTTGAAACCGTGTCCTTTGAGTTCTCTTCTGAGAAGGGATTGTTTTTGCCGGATGTTTTCCAGTGAGTCAAGGGATTCCCATTGGAAGGGGGTGTGTGCTTTGGGAATGAATGTGCTGACGCCAACATTAACCTTTGCCCGGTTGCCGATGATTTTATGGCCTTCGTGCAAGATTTCCTTGCATAAATCGGCAATTGCCTGAACATCTTCCAGAGTTTCGGAAGGATGGCCAATCATGAAGTAGAGCTTGATGGTTACCCAGCCGCGTGTGTATATTTCACGGATCGTGGAAATGAGTTGTTCTTTTGGCACAGGTTTGTTGATGATATGACGCATTCTTTCCGTGGCGGCTTCGGGCGCCAATGTGAAACCTCCGCGCCGGTCTGACGCCAGTGCGTCCATCAATGCTACTGTGGTTGATTCTATCCGCAGGGATGGCAGGGAGATGGAAAGGTGTTTTCCTGAGTAGCGTTTACGCAGGGTTTCCACCAATTCGATGACATGCGTGTAATCGGATGAAGAAAGGGACAACAGACTGATTTCTTCGAAACCGGTTTGCTCGATTGTCTTATCAATTGCCTGAATGATATCCTTTACCGGACGCTCGCGTACGGGGCGCATGACCATGCCTGCGTGACAAAACCGGCATCCGCGGGTGCATCCGCGCATTATTTCAATCGGAGCGCGGTTGTGGACGATATCGACATAGGGCACAAGGAATTTTGTCAGCGGCGGGGGAAGTTTCGGTACGATGCGTTTGATTACCGGCAATGATGCCTGATCGCAGGTGCGCTTGATGCCCGCAGTCGTTCCGTTCGGATTGTAGCGTGGCTCATAGCAGGACGGAACATAAATCCCCCAAATCGTGCTCAGGGTTTCCAGTAATTGTTGTTTGGGCAGGTCAGCTTGTTTCCATTTGTCGAAGGCGTCGACGATATCGAAGATAACTTCTTCTCCTTCACCGATAATGAAAGCATCGAAAAATGGTGCCATGGGTTCCGGATTGAATGCCGCATGCCCTCCGGCGATAACGAGCGGATGATTTTTTGTGCGCTCATCGGATCTCAGAGGAATACCAGCCAGATCGAGAATATTTAATGCATTGGTATACAGGGTTTCGTAGGGGAGCGAAATGCCCAAAATATCGAAATCAGTTAGCGGGTGTTTTGTTTCCAGAGAATACAATGGCAAATGGGCTTCACGCATGGCAGCTTCCATATCGACCCATGGTGTGTAAACTCTTTCAGCCAGAAGATTATCATGCTGGTTGATCAGGTCGTACAGAATTGCCAAACCAAGGTTGGACATCCCCAGATCGTAGATATCAGGAAATGCAAGGGCGATTTTGGTTTGGACGGTTTCCCAATTTTTTATACTCTGATTGAATTCTCCGCCATAATACCGCCCGGGTTTTTGAACACCGGGGAGGATTCTATCGAGTTCCTTTTGGATTTTTACAGAAGTCCACATGGGGCAATTGTCAATTTCTCTTTGTTTGGAAGTATCGGGCAGCGATTATACCAGACATGTATGCCGGAAAAAGTTGATTTGAAAAGAAAAACAGATGGCAAAAGACCATCTGCTAAGCATCATAGAATGCGTTGTCGCTATTCGAAAATCCAGGCATCGACAGCTCGATCCCATTCGGTGAGTTCGTCCGGGGAAAACCACAATGCTGTTTCTTTTTCGCCGTTTTCCGGGGAATCCGAAGCATGGGTGAGATTCCGCCCGATTTCCAACCCGAAATCATGTCTGATAGACCCGGGTGCTGCTTCGGTCGGTTTTGTGGCGCCCATCGTCTGACGTACCGCAGCAACAGCGTTTGGCCCTTCCCAAACCATTGCCATGACCGGCGATGAGGTGATGTAAGCAATCAGACTTTCATAAAAGGGTTTGCCTTTGTGGATGGCGTAATGAGCTTCGGCAAGGCTTTGTGATACTTGCATGAATTTTGCTCCGGTCAGTTTCAATCCGCGCCGTTCCAGCCTGGCGATGATTTCACCGATCAACCCTCGTTGAACGGCATCGGGCTTGGCGAGTACCAATGTTTTTTCCATGAAAACCTCCGCGTGGTTTTAAGATTTACCGAATAACAACCTTGCGAAATATACATCGCAAGGTTGTTGAATCTTTCGATGGGGAATTGTACCAGACAAAATGTGCTCAGCGAAGCAGGTTTTGAGCTTTTGTGTACGTTTCCAATGCGTCCTGAAGTCTTTCTGCCCGCATGTATGCATCACCGAGCACCTGGAGGATGTTGATATTTCTGGGGTAAGCCTTTGTGGCTGTTTCCAGCAGGTTGATGATGTGGGGCAGATATTTGTTTTTCTTGATGACCTGATTGATTTTTTCAA
>CAYWFK010000050.1:0-20922 GCA_964457375.1 uncultured Anaerolineales bacterium | reverse complement strand
GGTCGTGATGGAACAATCACATGGGTTCGGGAGAATTGTGCGGAACGGGAAGGGTGAAGTCGAAAAGATTGTCGAAGAAGCACATGCAAACGAAGCGCAATTGAAAATCAATGAATTCAATGCAGGGGTGTATGTCTTTCATGCACCCTGGCTTTGGGAAAATTTGCAGCGCATCCCGCTTTCGCCTAAGGGTGAATATTACCTTACCGATTTGGTCGATTTAGCGATAGCTGCCGGGTTGAAAGTGCAGGCGATTCGTGTCGATGACGAAAAAGAAGTTATCGGCGTTAACAACCGCATTCATCTGGCGGAAGTTGTTTCTGTCATTCGGAAACGCATCAACGAACAATGGATGCTGCATGGTGTGACCATTGTCGATCCTGCCACAACTTATATCGAACCGACGGTCGTTCTGGCGAAAGATGTAACGGTTTACCCGAACACGCATTTGACAGGAAAAACAACCGTTGGGGAAAATAGTGTGATTGGCCCGAATTCAATTGTTGCCGATACGAAAATTGGCGAATCCTGCATGGTTCGGGCTTCGGTTTTGGAAGGGGCTGTGCTCGAAGACCATGTCGATATTGGACCTTTCGGGCATTTGAGAAAAGGTGCTCATCTTGCCAGCCATGTTCACATGGGAAACTTTGGTGAGGTGAAGGATTCGTTTCTGGGCGAAGGAACGAAAATGGGGCATTTTTCTTACATCGGTAATGCCACAATCGGGAAGAACGTCAATATCGGTGCCGGTACCATTACCTGTAATTATGATGGCGAAAAGAAGAACCCGACGAAAATCGGGGATGATGTTTTCATCGGGAGCGATACCATGCTGGTTGCTCCTGTTGAGCTTGGTAATGGAGCACATACCGGGGCGGGAGCGGTGGTAACGAAGAATATTCGTGCCAATACGCTGGCAGTCGGTTTGCCGGCACGGGCAATCCGTAAACTGCCCCCGAAAAAAGACAAAAACAATGATCATAATCAATGATGACAAGGTGGACAACGCGAGCCGGTTTTATTGCCGCATGTTCCGGAGAGAGGTTAATTTTCAACTGTGACTGAGATTCATATTGTCGTATCGCTAATCCTCATCGTTTTGATCCTGTTGGACCTGACGACTTCAGCATCACGAGCGGGTTACCGTAGTGTAAGCCGTGCGCAAATGCTTAAATACAATGGTGAACACAATAATCATGCCGACTGGACAATGAACATTCTGGACAAGCTGCCAAAGGCAATTGCCAGTTTGCATTTGTTTCAAATGTTCCTGCGTTTTCTGATTGCAGGCAGTGTGTTGTTTCTTTTCTTTGGTGTTGGAACAAGCCCCTGGTCAACAATTGGGTTGTTGGTTGCATTGTTGAGCGCTGCACTTGTTCTGGCTACTCTGGAATGGCTTTTTTCCCGCTGGGCGGCCAGAGAAACGGAATTGTGGGTGCTGAGGACGAGTATATTTACGCGTGTTTTGATGGTGATAATGGCGCCGTTTGTGGTGGTTGCTCTGGCGCTCACCAGAGAATCGCCTGATTTGGAGCGCGGGGCTGTTACCGTCGAGGAAGAAGTCAAGACGCTTGTCGATGCCGGGCAGAAAGAAGGTGAGCTTGAACTGGAAGAGCGGAAGATGATTTATTCCGTTTTTCAGCTGGGGGATACGCTTACCCGTGAAATCATGGTGCCGAGAATTGATATGGTGGCTCTGGATGTGGATACGCCATTGATGGAATCCGCTGATGTTTTCATCAGCTCCGGTTATTCACGCGTACCGGTTTATGAAAACACAATCGATAATATTCTTGGCGTTTTATATGCAAAAGATTTGCTGAAATCATGGCGCGAAGGAAGTGACGGGAAAAGCAGTGTTCGTTCTTTACTCCGCGATGCTTATTTTGTCCCCGAAGCAAAGAAGGTTGATGATTTGTTGACCGAATTGCAAGCCCGGCGTGTTCATTTGGCAATTGTCATCGATGAGTATGGCGGGGTTGCCGGGTTGGTTACTTTGGAAGATATCATCGAAGAAATCTTTGGCGAAATTCAGGATGAATATGACGAAGAAGACCAGCCCTACCAGATTTTGGAAAACGGTGATTACCTGTTTCAGGGGCGGGTCGATCTCGATGATTTCAACGAAATCATGGGATGCAGTCTGCCGAAAGACGAAGCGGAAACCATCGGGGGATTCATCTATCAAAATTTGGGGCATGTACCTTCTTCTGGCGAAATTGTGCAGGTCAATGGGATCATGCTAACTGTCGAGCAGGTAAGCAATCGGCAGATTAAAACGGTAAGGGTACAAAATGTCCCCGGAGAGACAAATCGTGAACAATGAAATAACGGCAGAGGAAAAGAAAGCTTTGATACAAAAGGCTGTCGATGCCCGTTCGAGAGCGTATGCGCCGTATTCGAAGTACAAGGTGGGGGCTGCCCTTTTGACTTCAACCGGAAAAGTGTATGAAGGGGCGAATGTCGAAAACGCTGCTTATCCCGTGACGATGTGCGCTGAAAGGGTGGCTGTGTTCAAAGCGGTTTCCGAAGGCGACAAGAAATTCGAAGCGATTGCAGTTGTCACAGCAAACGGGGGCGCTCCGTGCGGGTCTTGCCGCCAGGTGCTCGCCGAGTTTGGGTTGGATATTGTTGTGTTGGTGGCTGATTCAAAAGGGAATCTGGTCAGTCAAAGCACGGTGGCGGATTTGCTCCCGGGTGCTTTTACCGGAGCCGATTTGGCCTGATTTGCCGGACAGGTGCTAAATTCGATGGGTACTTGTCCTTTGCCGGTTGGTAATGTTTTGATGGTGCGATTGCTACCAACCCGGTTTGGGGGTGGCAACGATGAGCAACGCTTCGACCATCCAGCCTTTTATCCCGTCAGCGGAAATGACATAAACCCATGAAGCGTGTTCCTGTTCAACGGGGGTTTCGGAAAGAATTTGGACAAGTGTTCCGTTCCGTAATATCGTCAGCGTTTTTGCGCTGAAGCTGGATGATGCGCGAATTCTGGCACCTTCTCCGCCTGACCTGCTGGCGTCAATAAGTGCATAAACCGGCGTCGGGCTGGGACTTGGTGTGAGGGATGGGGATGGTGTGAACGTCGGCGCTGGCGTATGTGTCGGGGTGCCTGTGGGAGGCGCCGGGGTCGGTGTTTGTGTGATTGTGGGGGATGGTGCTATCGTGGCCGTTGGTGAAAGTGTTGCTGTCGGTACGAGTGTGGGTAAAGCAATTCTGTTTTTGTAGGCAGCACCAAAACCGCCAAGCCCGATGAGCAATAGAATTCCGAGTAAGCTGAATACACCGCCAAGTGTAAACCCGAACAGTGTCAGAGGCCGGAAACCGCGAATTGCGAGGGTGAGAAAACCGAGCAAGACAGACCAGGCCAGGTAAATCATGAAGACGATAAGCCCGTCGGGCCAAAGATGGCTGATTTTGGCTCCCAGGCCAATCCCGGCTGCAGCCAGAGGAACATACAATTGGTATGCGAGTGCAATACTCGGTAGTTTGGCGCTTCTTTCGGAATTAACCAGCGATGCAGAAGTTACAATGGAACCAAAGGCAAGGACGAGAAAGCCATACCATGTAAATCTTGTGTGGTATGCTGCCTGGTTGAAATCGATTTGAGGAAAAACCGAGGCGATGTACCCGGCAAGGTAACCAATCGTGAAGACGATGGCAGCAGCAATCAGAGTGCTGACAAGTGAGCGGAAGAAGAAGCGCACAGAACCGGTAACTGTTCCCAGAGATAAACCGATAACAGGCGCCATCAATGGTGTAACAAGCGCACCGAGCAGGATCATTGCCGGGGCGTCAAGCATCAAACCGACTGCGATAATGGCAGCAGAAATGATTGTGAACAGGAAGAAGTCAAAAGTCGGTGACGTGCGGTGTGCCAGGATTTCCAGATTAGCCGCTTTTTCGTCGGCATCTGCCGGCAAGATGAGACGTTTGGCACGTCTTCGTCTGGCTGGCGGTAATCGATCCGGATCGTCCGGTTCCAGTTCTGTTTTAAGAATACTCATGATAGTTTTCGTTTTATGTCAATAGGTTCAGGTTCATACCTGATGGATAGTTTCTTGTTTAATTGCAGCAAGTTTCGTACCATGATGCCGGCGGACATCCGTTATTTTCTGAGTGTGGCGGTGATTCTGACCGGTTTGAGCAATAGTTCGAAAGCTGCGAGCGTGTTTGGGGTTACGATGTCGGAAGCCAGGAGTGTTGCCACGGCGGTTCCTTCCGGGGAAAGGACGGCGATACCCAATATGGCGGTTTTTAGCATGGCGGAATCATTTGCTCCCTGCCCGATAGCCGCAGTGCTTTTTGCTCCCAGTTTTTGGATATAAGTGGCTTTTTGATTTGCCTCATCTCCGGGGGTGACCCGGTCGGCTTTGAGGTTTAGCTGTTCGTCGATGAGGTATTGTTTGCCATGCGTATCGGCGGTGAGTAAATGAACTTGCACTTTGCCCTGAATGGATGCAATTGCCTCGGCAATACCGGGAAGCAGTTGCCCATCGACGGCAAGCGTACCGTTGACATCACAAACCAAATGTTCGATTTTTATCGTCCCTTTTCCGGGAATGGTGATTTCAATCATAGCCGTATTATACAAGAAAAACAAGCGATGGTCTTGATTGGATATCTGGTCCGGGAGTATCGGGTAAAATAGGGGAAAGATTTTCTATCAGGAGAATTGATTGTGCAAAAAGGATTTGGAAAAAAAGGTTCAGGACTTGTTATTTTTACTTTGGTGTTGATTTCGGCGATTGTATCGGGATGTTCTTTGGCGGCAGGATTGAAGAAAACGCCAACCGTTCCGAATGCGACTGCAACGAAACAGACCATCCCGACGGTTACCCCCGTTCCGACACGAACGCCGCTTCCCCCCGTTACGGTTTTGCTTGCTCCTGCGGGGGCAGACGGGACGCTGGTCAATGATTTGCAGGATAAATTGCAAATCTGGTCAAGACAAGCCGGGATGCGTTTTCAGGTATTGCCGTCCTTGACTGCCGATGCCATCGGACAGGAGGATTACCGCTTGGTCGTTGTTTTGCCGCCCGCTCCCGGGTTGCAGGATTTGGTAAAAGCGGCTCCGGATGTGCGTTTTCTTGCGGTGGGTTTCGATGATCTCGAGCCGGCAGCAAATTTGAGCGTAATTGGTACAGGGGGCGGGCTCATCGACCAGCAGGCATTCCTGGCGGGGTATCTTTCCGTGATGATTACTCCGAATTGGCGGGTGGGGATGATTGCGGTAGCGGATTCTCCTCTGAAAGAAAGTGCGAGAACCGGTTTTGTCAACGGAGCGCTATATTATTGTCCCAGTCCGATGGGAGCCTGCAGCCCAAGCCACGCACCGTTTTACGAATATCCCTTGTATATTGAAATGAATCGGGATTCCAGTGATGCTGAATGGCAGTCTGCCGCTAAATATCTGATTGGCCATGAAGTCAAGACCGTTTATCTAATGCCCGGGGCGGACCGGGATTCCCTGATAGATTATCTTGCGCAGCAAGGCGTCGATATGATTGGTGAAAGAATTCCACCGGAAAACATGAAGGAGCATTGGGTGGCAACTTTGGGATTTGATTTGGAGAAAGCTTTCGATACGTATTGGGAGACGTTTGCTTCGGGAGATGCCGGCAAGGCCGTTTCGTTGACTATGGCGATTGGTAATATAAACGAATCATTGCTGACACCGGGAAAACAAAGGCTGGCGGAGGAAATGCTGGATGAACTGAAAAACGGGTTTATCGATACCGGGGTGAGTCATGGCAGCAGTGACGGGAAGAAAAAAGACGAGGACGGTTCTGGCAAGTGACTTAAGAACAGGTTAAAAAAGCATATTTCTCATTGCTAATTGTTCTGAATCATGCTAAACTAGCAGAGCCTGGATGGGTGAGTGGCATGCCCAAATCAAATTATCTCTTTAATCGGAGGAGAGAAATCCATGAAAAAGATTTACCTAATACTTGTTTTTGTTTTGTTGGCGGGCTTGTTTGTTGCTGCATGCACAACGCCAAAAAACGAAGCCCCGAAGACCGAAAAAACGGAAGCGCCGAAAGTCGAAGATTGTTCGAGCGCTGATGTGTTCTGCATCGGTTTGGTAACGGATGTCGGAGAAATCGACGATAAATCCTTCAACCAGTCGGCTTGGGAAGGTGTTCAGAAAGCTGCCAAGGAACTGGGCGCACAGGTTAATTACATCGAAACCAAAGACGCCAAAGACTACGGTGCGAATATCGACCTCTTTGCAAAAGATAGTTATGACGTAATCGTGACCGTTGGTTTTGCTTTGGGCGAAGCCACTGGAAAAGCAGCAGACCAGTATCCTGACATTAAGTTCATTGGCGTCGACCAATTTCAGGTCCCGGATGCCGAAAAAGAAAACCTCGCCGGTTTGATTTTCCCTGAGGATAAATCAGGGTTCATGGCAGGTGCTTTAGCCGGTATGCTCACAAAGAGCAACACGGTTGCAGCAGTTCTGGGAACCGACCTGATACCGCCGGTCGTGGCTTTCAAAGAAGGCTATGAAGCAGGCGCAAAATACGTCAATAAAGATATCAATATCATCTCCACATATCATCCCGGTGGATTGGATGTAGCTTTCAAGGACCCTGAATGGGGCGCAACAACTGCAAAACAGGCTATCGACAATGGCGCTGATGTTGTATTCGGTGCCGGCGGCAAAACCGGTAACGGCGCTTTGATCGAAGTTGCTTCTCACAAAGGGACATATTGCATTGGCGTCGATAGCGACCAATGGGAAACCGTTCCCGAAGCACATCCTTGCCTGGTTTCCAGTGCAATGAAATTAATCACCCCAGGTGTCTATGATCTGGTCAAAATGGCGAAAGACGGCAATTTCCCGTCCGGTAACTATGTGGGTGAATTCGGGCTGGCTCCTTTCCATGATTTCGATAGCCAGATTTCCCAGGATATCAAAGATAAACTGGCAGAGATCCGCCAAGACCTTCTGGACGACAAACTTGATACGGGGTATCCTCCCGAAAAGTAAGTTTGAAGATTGATAGAATTTGTTTTGCACAGCGCACTTGAAAGAGTGCGCTGTTGTTTTTTGTAATATTTATCGCCCCGGAAAAGCAGAATCTTGCGTATGCTTTACGAAGTGATGTTTACAGGGTAAAATTGCTCTAATTTTCCACATAAAAAATGAAAAAGGGTCATACATCCATGAGTTCAGAGCAAAATAGTAAATCTACGAATGACGGGAAAAGTCATTTGCTCAAACGTATATGGCGTTCGGTGAGTGTACCATTTTTTGCAGTGATTCTGGCTGGCCTTATCGGTGCGATTATTCTGAGTGCATCGGGAGCGAATCCATGGAAGGCTTACGTTGCTTTGGCAGAAGGTTCCTTTGGAAACCTGGCTGCTTGGAACCAGGGAGACTTGTCTGCACTGGGCAGGACGCTCGAAAAAGCAACGCCATTAATCTTTAGCGGATTGGCAGTTGCTTTTGCTTTTAAAGCGGGTTTGTTCAACATCGGTGCACAAGGACAGTTACTGTTAGGCGCAATTGTCGCTGCTGTGCTCGGTTTTGGCATTCACGGGTTGCCGCCATATATTCATGCTCCGCTTGCTTTGCTTGGTGGTGCTTTGGCAGGTGCACTCTATGGGGCTATCCCGGGGGCGCTGAAAACATATTCCGGGGCACATGAAGTGATTACGACAATCATGTTGAATTATATTGCTATTAACATCACCGATTATTTGGCGGATGGACCCTGGAAAGACATGACACCCGGAAACATTGTTGCCAGAACACCCGAAATATTGAATTCAGCCCGCATTTCCTCGATCAATGGCTTACCTCTCGGTTTCCTGATTGCCTTGCTGTTTGCCGTAGCTACATGGTGGCTGTTGTGGAAAACGACTCTGGGTTTCGAAATCAGGACAGTCGGTTTGAATCCGAACGCTGCAAGATACGCCGGTATCAAAGTCGCCCGGACGGTCATTCTTACGATGGTGATCAGCGGGTTGTTGGCAGGAATTGGCGGTGCAATCGAAACGCAGGGTGTGGTTGGCAGGTACCAGCCCGGGTTCAACACAGGGCTTGGCTTCGATGGCATCACGATTGCCTTGCTGGGAAAAACGCACCCGATAGGTGTGATTCCTGCAGCGATCATTGTTGGAGCGATGAAAGCAGGTTCCAACCATATGCAGTACAAAGCCGGTGTAGCGAATGATATTGTCGATGTCATTCAGGCATTAATTCTCTTCTTCGTTGCAGCAGATGGGATTGTCCGCTGGTTGTTGCGAATGCGTGTTTCTGACGACGAAAAAATCACCCTTAGTACAGGATGGGGTCAACAGTGAGGTTGCTTCATGTATGATTTGAAAACTGCGACACCCTGGAAGTATCTCTGGCGCCGGTGGAGAACGTTGATCATCGGAGGCGGTATTTTGCTTGTTGTGATTATCGTCAATTACGTCAGAAATCCACACATCACGGAAGCGGTTCTGGCTTCGGCGGTGAGACAATCGACCCCGCTCATTCTTGGCGCTCTTTGCGGACTTTTGGGCGAGCGGGCGGCTGTAATCAATATTGGTATTGAAGGGCAAATGCTGATGGGGGCGTTCTTCGGTTTTCTTGTGAATGTCTGGACGGGGAATCTTGTCCTTGCCGTACTCGCCGGAGTAGCCATGGGCGCATTGCTGGGTTTGCTGCTGGCATTCATGTCGGTGACTCTGAAAATCGACCAAATTATCGGGGGCACGGTCATTAATATCATTGCTATCGGTTTGACGGGTTATTTCTATCAGGTTGGGTTGACGACAAAAGGGAAACTTCAACCGATCCCGTTGGGTCCTCTGGCGGATATACCGATTATCGGACCGGTCTTGTTCAACAACCCGCCTATTACTTATGCGGCGATTATTCTTGTTTTCGTAGTTCATTATGTGCTCTTCCATACCCGCTGGGGGTTGCGGACGAGAGCGGTTGGGGAACACCCGAGAGCAGCAGATACATTGGGCATCAATGTTTATTTCGTGCGGTATATCAATGTGATTGCCGGCGGTGCGATTGCCGGGCTGGCGGGCGTTTTCCTCACCCTTGAGGCTGTCGGTTCATTCGAAAGGCTGATGACCAACGGGCGCGGTTTCGTTGCCTTGGCCGTGATGATTTTTGGTAAATGGACGCCTTTCGGTTCCTGGGGCGCGGCACTGTTGTTCGGGCTGACCTCCGCTATTCAGACGCAATTACAGTTTGGCGGGAAAGTGAATATTCCGCATCAGTTCATCGGTATGCTCCCTTATTTATTGACAATTGTTGTTTTGGCGGGTTTGGGTGGACGTGCCCGGCCGCCTGCGGCTGATGGTATTCCGTACGAGAAAGAATAATGCAACCCGGAAAAGAGAAAGCGTTTTCCCAAAAAAATCCTTGTTTTGAGAGAAGTCTATGAGCGAAAACTTTGCATTGCAAGTGCGAAATATTACCAAGCGATTTCCCGGTGTGCTTGCCAATGATCGTGTGAATTTCGATTTGCGAAAAGGTGAAATTCATGCCCTGTTGGGCGAAAACGGAGCAGGCAAGTCGACTTTAATGAATATTATCTATGGCTTGTATTCACCGGATGAAGGTGAAATTTTCATCGATGGCAAGGATGTTGAAATCAACAATCCGCACGATGCCATCCATACCGGTATCGGGATGGTACATCAACATTTCATGTTGGTGCCGGTGTTTACCGTCGTCGAGAACATCATTCTTGGTTCGGAAATTACCAAGGGTACTTATCTGGACCTGAAGACTGCCCGGCGTAAAGTGCGGCAGCTCTCGGAAGAGTTCGGATTGGTTGTCGATCCGGATGCCATTGTCGAGGAGTTGCCAGTCGGGATCCAGCAACGCGTTGAGATTGTCAAGGCGTTGTTTAGAAGGGCAAAAATCCTTGTTCTGGATGAACCGACAGCAGTGCTGACACCCCAGGAAGTCGAAGATTTGTTTGCAATCATGAAAAATCTGACAGAGCGGGGTGTTTCTATTGTTTTCATTACCCATAAACTGAAGGAAGTTCTGGAAATTGCCGACCGGATTACAGTGATGCGGCGCGGTAAAGTTGTCGGCACGGCAACCCCGTCCGAGACGACGGAACAAAAGCTGGCTGAAATGATGGTAGGCAGGGAAGTGCTCCTTCAGGTCGAAAAAGGAAAAGTCCCCCCCGGCAAAGTGGTAATCAAGGTCGAAGACCTGGTAGTGCGGGATGACCGTGATATGGAAGTGGTCAAGGGAGTCTCGTTTGCTGTACGGGCCGGTGAAATCTTGGGTGTTGCCGGTGTCCAGGGAAACGGACAGACGGAACTCGTCGAAGCGTTGACCGGTCTTCATCCTGTGGATAGCGGCAGGATTACAATCAATGGGGAGGAAATGCCGTTCCAGAATCCGAGGGTGCTCATCGAAGCAGGTGTGGCGCACATTCCGGAAGACAGGCAAAAACACGGGCTTGTGCTTCCTTACAACATTGCTGATAATCTGGTTTTGTGCACATACTACCGCCCGCCGTTTGCCAGAGGATTTCAACGTAACCTGGAAAAGGTTATGGAAAACTCTGTCGAACTAATCGAGCAATTCGATATACGCACGCCCAGCCCTTTGGTCACTGCCGGGACGCTATCCGGTGGTAACCAGCAAAAAGTAATCGTTGCCAGAGAATTCAGCAGAAACAACCATTTGTTGATAGCCAACCAGCCAACACGCGGTCTGGATGTCGGCTCGATTGAGTATATTCACAAACGGATTGTGGAAATGCAGAAAAACGGGGTAGCGGTGTTGCTGGTGTCTGCGGAGTTGGACGAAATCAAATCTTTGGCTGATCGAATCATCGTCATGTATCAGGGCAAAATTGTTGCGACGGTTGACGCGGATAAAATCACGAAATCGGAATTGGGCTTGCTCATGGCGGGTGCACAAATTCAGGGGAAACCCAAACCTTCGGTAAATTGATTGGCTGTTTCAGAATAGAACAGGAAAAATTATTGGCTCACGGCTGGAAACAACCGTGAGTTTTTCTTTAACGATAACCGGATGAACTGACAAACGGGAAATAGTAATGAACTTTTACGACAAGACTATCGGTAACATTGCCGCTCGCCGTGGAATCCGTTACGGATTGTGCCGTTAGCCTGATCGTATCAGTATCCCCCAAGGATGCGGTGTCGGGCACTTCGACGGAAATTGCCAGCAGCGCTGTTCCATCGGACGGGAGAGTAACAGGCGGTATGGCCGGGTGTACCAGCCAGCTGTTAGTATCGGTGATTGTCAGCGTGAAGGTATCTGTGAAATTGCCGGTGTTTGTCAAAATATGCGTATAGGTGATGGCCGCGCCGCTGAATGTATGGATGGTGATGCCCGGGGAGATTCCCAGCGCCGGCGCAAAGATTGTGGTAGTTACCGCTTCTCCTGAGAAGGCGGGGATTAAGTTCGTTTTTACGCCGTAATCATCGTTGACGATGGTGCCGGTATCGGCCGCTGAAACACGAAGCGTTACCGTCCAGTTTGCACCGGCTGCCAGTTCGGTTTTATGCCAGGTAATTATTCCGTTGGCGCGTGTGAATGGGTTTGTTGCGGTGATGAACGATACACTTGCCGGCAGGGTGTCGGTGAGCACCAGATTGTGTATTGTCGTGACGGGCAGCGTGTTTTCGACTGAAAGGGTATAGGTAAAAGCTTTGTTGGGGATTGTTACCATGGGGGTGGATTGCTTGGTGAGATCCATTTTTTTGACACGTGTTCGCGACGGGTTCCCCTGAACGTAAGTGATTTCCTTGGCATAAGCACCGTACTTATCGTTGATGATCCAGTTTTTTGTACAGGAGACGGGAACATGGACGGTCAGCGTAACGGCCCATGTTTTTTGCCGGGCGAGAGTGTTTTTTTGCCAGACGATGATGTTCCCTGTGCGGGTGTATGGGGCGGTAGCCGCGACGAACGTTGTGCCTGCCGGAATGGTATCACTGATGGTAACAGCGTGGAGCGCCTCTCCCGGGTGGGTGTTGGTGACTGTGATTGTAAAAGGAAGATTTTCCGTGATGTTCACCGTGGCTGGCGCCTTTTTCTCAATCGTGAGTGTGTAGGGCATGATGGCGGTAACCAGCGGATTGCCGTCGACACGGGAGACATCATTGCTTGCGATGGCGTAGTGATTGGTGACTGTGCCGGTGACGGTAACCCCGACGCTGGCGATGAGTTGAAGCCGGCTTGTTTGGGTGCGGGTCAGGCTGCCCAGGTGCCAGGTTATGGTCTTCCCGCTGATGGAATATGGCTGGGTTGCATCGATGAAGGTCAGCTGTGATGGCAGAATGTCGGTAACAACGACACCCGTAGTAATGGAAACGGGGTGGCGGTGACGGATATCGAGTGTGTAGGTAATCGTTTGCCCCGGCGCAGTAACAGCAGGCCGGGCTGTTTTGGTTATGCTCAGGTGATGATCGACGTATTGCAGGGCTTTCAAAGCGTCGACCCGCCCCCAACCGTAGGTATTATTGGGATGGCTTGTCGATGTATCGCCTCCGCAGCCTTCCAGTGTCAACACCGGTTTTGAGCTGATTTCGATGATATGCCGGAGTTTGTCGACCTGTCCGGAAAGCGAAGGGTCGGCAGAAATCAGCAAAGCCGCCAACCCGGCAACGTGCGGGCCTGCCTGGCTGGTGCCTGACATTTGTCCATAGGAGGAATGGTTGTTGGAATCGGGGATACATGATTTGATGCCGGATCCCGGTGCGCTGACGTTGGGTTTCATCCAAACACGGTTGCTGACAGTGACGGGACCCCGGCTGCTGAAACTGGCAATCAGGTCGTAGCTGTTTGTCGCGCCTACGGTAAAGGATTCCGGGTAAATGGCTGCCGGGGTGTCGATGGAGTGGCAAGATGGCCCGGAGTTCCCTGCCGAATGCACGGATAGAATCCCGGCGGCATAGACTGCCTGCACGGCACTGCGCAAGGAATCCGGATTGCAGCCTTCACTGGTTGGGCATGACCAGGAATTGTTGAGTATATCTGGTGCTTTGGAAGGATCCCCGTCTGTAAATGGATTCCCGCCAACGGGATAGGGGGCAATGAACCATTGATAGCATTCAGCGTAGGTCGCCGGTGACCCAGTGCCGTTGTCCATATTCCGGCAGGCTATCCAGTGGGCTCCCGGTGCGACACCGATATGCTTCGATTGTGTATATCCGACAGCAATGCCGATGGTGTGCGTGCCGTGGCCATGGTCATCACACGGCGCGGGAGCATCGTTCCCGCAGGGGTTTCCGCTGCTGTTGTGGATGGCATCGTGCCAGTTGTAATCGTGGCTGGCGCTAGTGCCGTTCCAGCCGCGGTATTGATTTTTGAGTGCTTCATGTTCCCAATCGACGCCGGTATCCTGCCCGCCAATAACAGCGCCTTGCCCGGTAAAGCCTTTTGCCCAGACTTCCGGGGCGTGGATTTTCTGGATGTTCCACTCCACGGCGGACGGCGAGGATGGCATCAGGTTGTCTTCTTCGGGGAGGATGGGGGTTTCGAACTGAATTTGCGGGTTCGGGTAGATTTTTGTGACTTCGTTACGCTCTGCAAGTGCAATGATCCCTGCATAATCCGTTTTCACCCAAACCATGTTTGCTATCCAAAAGGAATGGTAGGGGATGTTGTTTGCGTTCAGGTAGGTGAGAAGCGGCTTTTGAGTGCGTAATGCCACTTCTTTCAAAGCGTGGTAAACAAATGCGCCTTTTTCTTCTTTTGTTCGAAGCTGCCGGGCAGGGGAAAGATCCGCTTGTTCCGAGAGAAATACCAATACTTCCGATTCGCCCCCGGTGGCTTGCGATAGCACCATGGGATCGATTTTTTCCATCAGAATTTCACTGGATTTTACCGGTGTTGCCACTATTGCCAAAACAGTGACGACACAGAGCAATCCAAGCAATAACGGGGGGAAGATTTTTTTCATGTGGTGTGTTGAAGATACAAAACAGGGCGGTTAAATTCCTTCGAAGTCATCAGGTTTTAGCCCGAGGCAGCTTAGCACGAACCATAGCGGACGGTCTGCCGATGTGGTGAAAACTTTCTGAACTCTGGAGAAAGCCTCTTTTTCTTCCGCTTTGTGAAGGAGCCCGGGTTTCTTCTTTTGGCTGAGGTAATTGGCGATTGCCTCGGTTGTTCCCTCACTGTTTCCAATGGCTTCCTGGATGATTGCTTTGAGATAGTGCGTATATAATGTTTGTTTCATCGGTTTGTCATTTATCCTGATAGGTTGTTTTGACGATATGTTGGGACAAGTCTTCGTCCCAGCATTGTTTTCCTTTATCAATCCTTGTTATAGAAATTGTAGTATAAAAATGGTCAAAGGTTGATTAATAATTTGATTTCTTTCCAAATGAATGGAAGCGTGACGACTATCCCGAGAAAGAGGATGCCCGCAGACATGGTGAGGCTTTTTAACAAAGTGTCTTGTTGTATGGGAAGCGTGTGGTAGAGCACATATACCAGTATGCTGCTAAGCAGCGAACCCAGCAGCACGCGTGGCAGCGTGTTGCCTGTTTTCAGAATACCGGGCACTTTTCTTCTGAGCAGGAACAACAACAGGGATGCTTCCAGTGTATAGGCGAGCGCATTTGCCAGCGCAATACCGTTTTGTTTCCATAAGTGTGAAAAAAGAATCGCGAAGCCGATATAGCCGACTGCGTTGACGAATGCAGCGAACAGCGGGGTGATGGCATCTTGCCGGGCGTAGAACGAGCGGGAAGCAAGTTCCAAAAGCGTATGACTGGTAAGCCCCAGAAGATAAAACCGTGTCACCTGCACCACCATTTCCGTGCCTGCTGTGTCGAAGCCGAGTACCCAGACGAATGGACGAATGCCAATACCCAGCAGGAGAGCAACAGGAAGTGTCAGTGCCAGCAGTGTACGGATAGCATTGTTGAGTGTTTTCTTGAAAGCAACGTGGTCGTTGGCGGCTACCTGTTCGGAAAGTGTGGGGAGGAGAACGATGGTAAAGGCAGTACCGAGCAGGGTTTCAGGAACCTGCATGATGAACCATCCGTAATTGAGGGCGGTTACCGCTCCTTCGGCCAGATGGGAGGCGAGGTTGTCTCTGGTGATGAAGAACAGCTGGATGAAGAACATGGTGAGCACACGCGGCCCGATCAGGTGCAGAACTTGCTTTACACCGGGGTCGTGAAGATCGATAACAGGCGTCCAGACGAAATTGTAGCGGATCAACCCCGGAACCTGGATAAGCAGGTGCAGGCAGGCGCCGAGAATGACACCGTACACCAACCCTTGAATTCCCAATCCGTAGGCGGGCAGAGTCAGGGAACCGATGGTTAGCCCGCTCGCGGGGGCGAGGATGGCAATGCCGAAGATTTGCCCGACATTGTATAAAGTGGGTGCCATGGCGGGCAAAAAGAAATGCTGGTTGGCTTCCAGCCCTGCCATGACCAGCCCGCTAATCGAAAAGACGATGATTGCCAACAGGTCCAGGCGCATCAAATCGACGGTGAGAGCCTGCTGTGATGCGGAGAACCCCGGGGCGACGATGTTTGCCACGAAAGGTTTCGCCAGCAAAATGATGACAAGGGAAAGCCCGCCGGTAAACAAAAAAGCCAAATTCAATATTTGGGAAAAAAGCTTCCATGCTTCCGGCTTGCCTTTTTTTTGCAGGTATTCGGAGAATACGGGGATTAATGCAACTCCCAATGCCCCGCCGGAAATCAGGGCGGAGAGTAAATCGGGAATGTTGTTGGCGGCGTTGAAAACGTCGATTGTGTGAGTCAGACCGAATTGTCTGGCTATCAGAATTTGTCGTGCAAGACCAAAGACTTTATCCAGGGCAAAGAAAGAGGCAATGATGAGAGACGATCGTGCAATGTGTTTCATGGTTAGGTCCTGTGTTTCGTTTTTTCAAGTATAGCATGAGAAATACAAGAGGTTTCATTTCCGGGAAAACGGATTCGTTCAGGAAAAAACCGCCGAATCGGTTGCAGAAATGATTTTCTTGCGGTAGAATAACAGGGCATTTGCCCTCGTAGCTCAGTGGATAGAGCACTTGGTTGCGGACTAAGGGGCCGCGCGTTCGAGTCGCGCCGAGGGCGCCACAAGATAAAGAGCAGAATTTTCTGCTCTTTTCTTGTTTAACCGAAGCCCCGCTTCGCGTAACTATTTCTTTTTGAACGGGTTTCATGTTTATTGAGGGGTATGACCGGATTGACAGAAAAAGTATGTTCGAGGAGATGGTTTTATGACCCGCAAAGTTGTCATCGTAACAGATAGTACAAGCTATCTGCCACAACAAATTATCGATCGGTATGGCATTCGTGTGGCACCGTTGGTATTGATCTGGGGTGAAGATACTTACAGGGACGGGGTTGATATTCTTCCAAACGAGTTTTATCAACGTTTGCAAAATGCCAAGATAATGCCTTCCACTTCGCAGGTTTTGATTGAGGATTTTCGGGTACTTTTCAATCAGCTGATCAATGAAGGATATGATATCCTGACGATTGTTATTTCAAAGGGATTGTCGGGAACGCTGAATTCGGCGCTTCAGGCTGCCAAGGGATTGCCGGAGGAACGCATCCGCATTATGGATTCGGAAACGACATCCATGGCGATGGGCTTCCAGCTGATTACAGCAGCCCGTGCTGCGGAAGCGGGTATGGATTTGGACGCCTGCCTAAAAGCTGCGGAAGAAGCCCGTGATAAAACGGGTGTCATTTTTGTTGTGGATACGCTGGAATTTCTACACCGCGGCGGCAGGATTGGCGGAGCTGCCCGTTTCATCGGTACGGCTTTGCGGCTGAAACCGATTCTGGAAGTGGTCGACGGGAAAATCGATGCTGTCGAAAGTGTCCGCACGAAGAAAAAAGCGCTGGAACGATTGGTCGAATTGGTCGAAGAGCGCGTCGATGGCAGGTACCCTGTACACATAGCCGGCATTCACGCCAATGCCAACCAGGAAATGGCGGCGGTAGTCAAGGCTGCCGTAAGCCGGATGGAAGTGATCGAAACTTTATCCGGGGATGTCAGCCCGGTGATTGGCACGCATACAGGCCCGGGGACGGTTGGTTTGGCTTATATGGTTTCCTGAAGCGAACGTTTTTATCATTGTTGTTTTTCTGACTCCTGCTGTATTATGGCAGGAGTTTTGACGTCTGTGCTGTTTCGTGGTACGCTTTCCGCTGCCGGAGAGAAGGATACCGTCAAGAATGGATAAGACAAACCGGTATTGCCTTTCCTGAAAAAATGGACGCGACAGGCTCACTTTGCAGCTTGCTCCGGCAGGTTATGAATGATTGTTGATTGTGAAAGTTCTTTTTCAGGAGCATCCCGTTCAAGCCCAAACAGGGATACAATAACACCAAACACAAGACAGGAAATCTTATGAATCTATTTTTTACTGATCCGGATGATGCACCGGTACCACCGGAAGAAGTGCGTATTCGTGCCTTTCGTGCGGAAGCTTACCCGGATGGAAAACGTATTCGCATCAATCTCGAAGTGTCGCCTTTTCAGGAGAGACCGTATAGTGAAATTGTCATTCTCAATGCGGATGGCAAAGAGGTTGCCATGGCGAATATTATCGAACCCATGAGTAATCAAATCGAGATTACGCTTCATTTGCGCTCTCAGGATACCAGCGGAACATATACTGCCAAAGCTACGCTTTCCTTTGCGCGGGAAATCGAAGAGGAACGCAGGGGAGATGATGTCATCGTCCGCCCTGAATACTATCTTGTTGATTCTGCCGAGACGACTTTTGAAATTCGATAGGCAAGCGGGTTCGTACCGGGTGTTCTTCTGTTGGGACACAGGGGCTTGCCGGTTCATTGAAACAAATGAGTTGATGGATGATTGATTCGCTTCCGGGGGAATTTCTAAACAATATGCAGCAATTACTGGGGGATGAGTATGCTCGTTTCTTGCGTTCTTATGCGGAACCGCCTGTGATTGGTCTCAGAGCAAACCGGTTGAAGATTTCTCCAGCCGATTTGAGTAAACGCCTCCTGTATATGCTTTCACCGGTGCCATGGACGCAGGACGGGTTCGTTGTGGAGGATGCCGTGAAGCCGGGAAAACACCCGTACCATGCAGCCGGTTTGTTCTATTTGCAGGATCCTTCTGCGATGGCTGCCGGCGCATTGTTGAACCCTGAACCCGGTGATATTGTGCTGGATGTTGCTGCTGCACCGGGAGGAAAAGCCACGCATTTAGCCGCGTTGATGATGAACCGCGGCGTTTTGATAGCCAATGATCCTTATTCCGGGCGGGCAAATGATTTGGCGAATACTATGGACCGCTGGGGGGCGACCAATGTTGCCGTAACGAGTGAAATGCCGGCGCGCTTGGTTGAAAGATTGGGGGCAATCTTCGATAAGGTGCTCGTCGATGCGCCTTGCTCCGGAGAGGGCATGTTCAGGAAAGATGCGAGAATCCGCAGGGAGTGGACGCCGCGGCTAGTTGACGGGTATGCCAGAAGGCAGGATGGTGTGCTCCACGATGCGGCAGAATTGGTCAAACCGGGCGGTACGCTGGTTTATTCGACGTGTACTTTTTCGGTCAAGGAAGACGAAGGGACGATTGCCCGTTTTCTCAACCATCATCAGGATTTCTTTTTGATGGATGTTCCGAAACAGCCGGGTTTTTGTGATGGAGTAACGATGTGGCAGGACAGCGGGGAAAAGATGGATGCGTTGAAGCATTGTGTGCGTTTGTACCCGCACAACGTGGTTGGGGAAGGACATTTCATCGCAGTGATGAAGCGTACGGCGGATGCCCACGGTATGCCGCCGGGTGTCAAACCACGGCAGCGTTCTCAGCGGATGCCCGCAAATGCAAGACGATTGTTTGCTGCTTTTGTCGAAAATACGTTCAGGCAGGATGTCTTCGCCGGTCTGTCCCTGACGGTTAAAGGGAATGCGGTTTATGCCGTCCCAGCGAGTATGCCGGCTTTGGATGGATTGCGCGTATTACGTTGGGGGTGGTGGCTTGGCACGTTGAAAAAGAATCGTTTCGAACCTTCTTATGCGCTGGCAATGGCTTCGAAAGAGGAAATGGTAAAGCGTGTTTTCCGGCTGGCAGCGGAAGATGCACGAACGATTGCATATTTACATGGAGAAGGGCTGCGTTCGCCGGGAGAAAACGGATGGGTTTTGGTAACAGTTGACGGTTTTCCTTTGGGGTGGGGAAAGCGCGTCGGGGGAAAATTAAAAAGCCATGCGCCAAAGTGGTTTCATTGGATATAATCAGGAAAGCAGGTATATAACGTGCAACAGAAAGGGCGCCGATAAGGGTTGTCCTTTTCGGTAAAATTGCAGCGTGAGTTGAAAGCGAAATCAAATCATGACATTGAACGAAAGCAAAGATGCACGTCAGATTCATTCGAAAAAGGTTTCCCCTTCGGGCAGGGTATTCTTTTCCGGAGGAGGCTTGTGGTTCGTTTTCTCTGTAAATCTGATAGTTTTGGTTGTCGTTATCTGGTCGGTTTTTGGGAGCCAAATTCCGCTTCCTGCGGCTTTTCCCTGGCAAACGCTGGTGATGGCAAGTGAAACACCTGTACCCACCGTAACACCGGTTCCGGCAACTGTTACCCCGACTTTACTTCCGCCGACAACAGAATCTGCTGTAACGGGTGGATTCGGTGCCGGGGAAACGATCGATTGGCAGGATGGTGTTGTCTTCCTGTCGATGCGAGACGGCGCTTTTCAGCATTTGTTTGCTTATCAGCCGGATGCAAACGGGGAACGTACATTTCTCCCTTTGACGCGTCTAACGAATGGAAATTGGGATGACATCGGTCCGACAGTATCACCTGATGGAAAGGCTGTTTTGTTTGCTTCCAACAGGGGCGGTTTTTGGGATTTGTACCGGATGACTCTCGCTACCGGCGATGTCTCGCGTTTGACAGAGACGAAAGAGTATGAAGCATCTCCGTCGTTTTCCCCTGACGGGAAATGGATTGTATTCGAACGCTATGTCGATGATAATCTGGAATTGTTCATCCAGGATGTAGGCGGCGATGATGTTTCCGCTATGCGCCTGACCAATCGATCCTCGGCAGATTACCAGCCTGCATGGTCGCCAAAAGGCAGGAAAATCGCATTTGTTTCGACAAGAAGCGGGAAAACGGCTATCTGGCTGGCTGACTTGAATCAGCCGAGCGAGGACAGGTTCTCGATGATCAGCAAGCCGGAAGACCAGTCCGCACGGCATCCTGTATGGTCTCCCGACGGCAGATATTTAGCCTGGGCCGGCGTCGATGAATACGGCTATCATCTCATTCGGATTTGGGATGCAGAAAACCCGGATACGGGAATGCAGGAAATTGGCAGCGGAGATTACCCCTGCTGGTCGCCGGACGGCAAGATTATCATGACAGTGCTGGAAACACCTCAGAAAAGCCGCTTGACTGCGTACCTTGCCGGCTCGAAAGAAGCGGTTGTGCTGCCTGCCTTGCCGCTGTCGGGCAGTGTTTCAGGCATTAGCTGGGGACGCGTATCGTTTTCTCCGCATGTTTTCGATGCGGGATTGGTAACGCCAACACCATTATGGCTCCCGCGGCTTTCGACGAAGGGAGTACTCCCCGGGGGGCGTCAGCAGGTTGTTTCGCTGATCGATGTCGAAGCGCCTCATCCTCAACTGCATGATATGGTGGATGAATCGTTCAATGCTTTGCGGGCTTTGCTTATCGAAAAAACCGGCTGGGATTTACTTTCCAGGCTGGAAAATGCCTATGTGCCGTTGACGGTTCCGTTGGCACCGGGTATGCGTACTGATTGGCTGTATACAGGCAGGGCATTTCGGTTTACATCCTTGCCAATCAAGGCGGGCTGGATGGCGATTCTGCGGGAAGATTTTGGCGCTGAAACCTACTGGCGTGTTTATGTGCGTACCCGTTATCAGGATGGAAGCCAGGGGAAACCCTTGTTCGATTTCCCATGGAATGTCAATGC
>CAYWFK010000049.1:0-21675 GCA_964457375.1 uncultured Anaerolineales bacterium | reverse complement strand
GGAAATTGCATCAGGGGAGAATAGACCGTCCGGTAAAAGTCATTTGGTCGCGTGAAGAATCCATTATCGGCCATCATAAAAGACATCGCTATCATATCAAAACCCGCTGGGGAGCCAAAAAGGACGGTACGCTGATAGCAGCAGACGTTGAATTAGTCGAAGATGGCGGCGCGTATGCTTATACTTCGACAAAGGTGCTTGGGAATGCGACCTTGATGTGCACCGGTCCGTATGAGTTCCCGAATGTCAAAGTGGATGCTTACGCAGTTTATACCAACAATATCCCCGGTGGCGCATTCAGGGGTTTTGGCGGACCGCAAGGACTTTTTGCCGCCGAAGCCCAGATGAACAAGCTGGCTGATGTTTTAGGCATCGACCGGATTGAAATCAGGATGAAAAACATCCTTAGGGAAGGTTCCCTGTTGTCTGTGGGGACTCCTTTACCCAAAGGAGTCAGCATTCCGCAGGTTGTCGAGAGATGTGCAAAGGAAGCAGGCTGGGAGAAAGGGGAGAATGGATGGGCTTTGACTTCTCCTGTGGCTGGCGAGGCTGGCTCACTAAAACGCGGCATTGGCTTTGCCTGCGGCTATAAAAACGTCGGTTTTTCCTTTGGGGCGCCGGAAAGTGCCTGGGCGACGATTGAGCTTCATGGAACGCAAGAAATCGAGCGTGTAGTTGTTCATCACGCTGCCTCCGAAGTTGGGCAGGGAACTCATACGGTGATTGCACAAATGGCTGCCGAAGCTGTGGGGGTACCTTTCGATCTTGTCGAAATGATTGTTTCCGATACTGCGGTAACAGACAATTCGGGGAGTGTCTCTGCTTCACGAATGACGTTTATGGCCGGGAATTCCATTCGCGGTGCAGCCAGATTGGCATTGGAAAAGTGGGACAATGGAGAACGGCCTGCAATCGGTCGTTATCAATACATTCCACCGAAGACGACACCTTATGATCCTGAGACCGGCAAATCGGATCCGAATTTTGCCTATGGGTACGTTGCTCAGGCTGTGGTTCTTGATGTCGATACCGATACCGGGCAGATTTATTTACGCGATGTTATTTCTGTAAATGATGTCGGCAAAGCAATCAATCCTCAACAGGTAGAAGGACAAATAGAAGGGGCGGTGGTTCAGGCAGCTGGATACACGATACTGGAGAAGTTCGTTCAGAAAGACGGAAAGGTCTTAACTCAGGATATGGCCACTTACCTGGTGCCGGGTGTGTTGGATATTCCGGAGCGGATAAAATCCGTCATTCTTGAATATCCGGATCCGCGCGGGCCATGGGGTGCCAGAGGAATGGGCGAAATGCCGTTTTTGCCCATGGCGCCGGCGATAATCGATGCGCTTCATGATGCGACAGGTGTCTATTTTGATGATTTCCCGCTTACTCCTGAGCGTGTTCTTCGCGGGCTTGGAAGGATTTCATAAAGCGCACATATCCGGAGAAACATGATGGGTTTGTTCCCTTATCGCGGCGAAACTGAAACGATTGACAATAAAATACGCAGTCAGGTTGATGGTCAGTTCATCCGCTTGACGGACGGGTTTACTCATTATCAGCAGGCGGGGAACCAAAAAGACAAAACGGTCATTCTGGTGCATGGATTTTCTGTTCCGTATTATGTTTGGGATAAAACTTTCGATCGTTTGTCAGAAGATGGTTTTCATGTAATCCGATACGACTTGCTGGGAAGAGGATTTTCCGACAAGCCTGATGTGGATTACGGGATCGATGTGTTTGAGAGGCAGCTGCTTGATTTGATAAGGGGATTGGGGTTGGAAACTCCTGTGAATCTAATCGGTTTGTCTTTTGGGGGCATTATCATTGCTTCGTTTGCTGCGCATTATCCGGAAATCGTTGACAAACTTGTATTCATTGACCCGGCTGGTTATCCGATGGAAAACATGAAATCGCTGAATTTGTTCCTGAAGACCGGCATGGCTGACCTTGTTTTTCGTTTGGTCGGTAATGGCAAACTATTCGAAAAGATGGTTTCCTTACCTTTCGATCAAAAAGATGTCAGGGAGTACATCGATCGGTACAAGGTGCAAACGAAGTATAAAGGATTCAAACGTTCCCTATTGAAAACGATGAAAAATTCGCTGCAAACCAATTATCAGCCTGTTTTTAGAAAAATTGGCAAAATGGATAAGCAGGTTTTGCTGATTTGGGGTACGGAAGACCAAACTGTACCGTATCATCATCATGAGTATTTCCTTGCCGATATTCCATCCGCAGAATTTTTGCCGGTGACGGGTGCCAGCCACATTCCGCATCATGAGAAACCTGAGTTAGTCAACTCGCACATAGAAAAGTTCTTACGTTCATAGCGTGGCGGCAGGCGCGTATTGTCATTTCTTGCAATCATATGATGAATAATGCGGTTTGTTACTTGACCGCAAATCATGCGAATACTACAATAAATTAGTTGTCAGACAATCAGGAACTTTGTATGCTTGCTTATATTTATCAACGAATACCTAACCTATTCTTTCAGGAGATGATCCATGTCAGATTTCCTATTTCGAGGCAAATTATCAAAGATTGATCCAGCTGTTGATTTTCTGGCGGAAATAGAAGGGGAAAGGCAATATCGTAAAATCATTCTTATTCCAAGTGAGAGCTCAAGCCCGCAAGCTGTTCGAGAGGCATTGGCATCCCCATTTCACAATATCTATGCAGAAGGGTACCCCACAAAGGAGTCCCGGTTTTTCACCGAAGAAGAAATTCTGGATTATCCTCTCAGGCTGGCTGAGTTCAGAAGATTTTCAAGCCCGCGTTATTACAAAGGTGTTGAATTTGCAGATGTCGTCGAAGCATTGGCGCGAAGACGCTGTGCAGAAGCTTTTGCTGCCAATGACTATAACGCGGATGATTTGTATGTCAACGTTCAGCCATTATCCGGCGCCCCTGCAAACAATGCTGTGTATCATGCGTTGGTCAATTTGGGCGATACCGTGATGGGAATGAATTTGCTGGTGGGGGGGCATTTGTCGCATGGTTCACCGGTAAACCGTTCGGGTCAGTATTATCATATCGTTTCCTATTCTATCGATGATGAAACCGGGCAAATTGACTATGATCAGGTAGAAGCCCTTGCAATGGAAAATAAACCCAAAATGATTATTGCCGGTGTGTCTTCGTATCCATGGACGCTTGACTGGAAACGGTTCAGAGAGATTGCGGACAAGGTCGGAGCCTATTTGTTTGCCGACATAGCCCATGTTGCCGGGCTGGTAGCCGCAGGGGTATATCCTTCACCGGTTGGGTATGCGGACGTGATTACTTTCACTACGCATAAATCCATGTGCGGACCACGCGGCGCTGTGATTCTGACGACGAATAAAGTGCTTGCCAGGAAAATCGATCGGGCGGTTTTCCCCGGAGAACAAGGAGGGCCTCATGTCAATGTGTTTGCAGCGATGGCGGTGGCTTTCAAACTTGCCAGAACACCACAATTCAAGGCGCTGCAACAACAAATCCTGAAAAATTGTCGAATAATGACGGATGAACTTGCCAAAAAAGGGCTGAAGATTGCTTTTGGAGGCACGAATACGCATTTGATGAACCTCGATTTACGCTCGATAAAAGGAGAAAATGGAGCCTGGCTTACCGGCGATATGGCTGCCCGCATACTGGATGTTGCCGGAATTGTGGTCAATCGCAATACTATACCGGGCGATCGCTCTGCGCGCAATCCATCCGGGATCAGAATGGGCACTCCATGGGTCTCGCAGCGCGGCTTCAAGGAAGCGGAGATGAAACAGCTCGCAGACATCATTGGGGATATTCTGTTGGCAACGAAACCTTTTTATCAAGGGAAAAAACTTCGTGCGAAAGTCGATTATGATGTGCTCGAAGCGAACAAAATCAAAGTGAGAAAACTGGCAGAATCCGCAGGTATTGATTTCGATCCGGCAACCAGCCGGATTGGTCAGTATTATTTCACGGATCAAAGTTACGCCGGGGATTGGGCGACGTTCCGGATAAGGGATGGAAAAGTCCGGGAGTTTCTGAATTTTGTTCAGAATGCTGATATCGAAACGCTAAAACCCGGCGAAGCGGTTGCCGCGTCTCTTTACACACCGAAGAAGACTGTCGAATGCGTTATTACTTGCGAACATGATTATGCTTTCAGGCTGTCGGTTCCTTCTTCGCAGGGCGCTTTGGTTGGCACCTGGCTGCGTGACCTTTCGGACGGCTATACCATAGTGGATGACGATATTTTGCGGAAAATTCCCGGTGCTGTTGCGATAGAAACCCTCGATGACGAACAAGACGAAAACATCGAAAAGGTGAAACAAGACAAAAACGTGAAACCGTATTACCTTGGGATTGGTCGTGGAGATGGAGATGCGTTACCGGCATTCGAGTTTGCTGAAAAAGAAGCCGGTTTACGAAGAACACCGATTTATGATGCTCATGTGAGTCTGGGAGCGAAAGTTATTCCGTTCGCCGGCTGGGAAATGCCGGTATGGTATACATCGGTGCTCGAAGAGCATTTGGCGGTCCGCAACGCTGCAGGTTTGTTTGATGTTGCCCACATGGGCGTTTACCAGGCGGAAGGACCGGACGCAATGGCTTTTCTGGATAGTGTCTGTGGAAATGACATCAGCGCTCTGGCAATTGGGGAATCGCTTTATACGCATTTTCTGGATCCTGATGCAAATGTAATTGATGATTTGCTGGTATACCGTAGAGGAAAAGAAAAATATCTTGTGGTAGTCAATGCTTCGAACGACGACAAAGACTGGACCTGGTTGAACGCTGTCAGGGAAGGAAAGGTATTGATTGACAAACAGCGACCTTGGGCGAAGGCGTTTGGCCGCAACGTACGATTACGCAACTTGCGGGATGCCAAAGAAGGCAAGGATATGCGCGTAGACATCGCACTGCAAGGTCCTCGCTCGCGGGATATCCTGCTTGCCATGGGGGTCGATCACGAAACGCGTAAGAGAATTAAAAAACTAAATCGGACGAATTTATGCGATGCTGTGGTCGGCGGGTTCGATTTAGTCGTTTCCCGTACAGGGTATACCGGTGAAAAAATGGCGTTCGAATTATTCGTTCATCCGGATAAGGCAAAGGATCTATTCTTGGCTTTGCTTGAAGCAGGGAAACCTTTTGGGTTGAAACCTTGCGGATTAGGCGCAAGAGATTCGCTGCGGACCGAGGCAGGTTTGCCGCTTTATGGCCATGAAATGGGCGGGGATCTGAATTATGGCGTGGCGGATGCCGGTTTTGGCGCTTATGTAAAAACCTACAAACCATGGTTCATCGGCAGGGAAGCCTTCCTCGCTCATGAAAGCAAGCGGAACGGGCAGGTGGTTCGTTTCCGCTTCAATGAAAAGGGCGTGCGAATGGCACATCATGGCGACCCGGTTGTCGATCGGCGCGGCAAAGTGATTGGCGTTGTAACAAGTTGTGCTGTCGATAGAGACGGGTATTTGTTGGGACAAGCATTTGTGACCAGGAAGTATACTGTGAAAGGAACACCGATATTTATCTTCCAGGGTGCGCCATCGAAGGCAAGTAAAGCACCCGGAGAATTGAAAATGGGCGACAAAGTTTTGTTGCCTACAGCTGCCACTGTTCTAAGCAGGTTTCCCAAATTGTAAAAATGAAAAATGTAATCAGACCGGCATGAATTTACATGCCGGTCTGATTTATTCGCAGAGAGGTATTTTCGAAAGGAGGAATGATGCTAACCCCGTGGGAGTATAGATACGCTCAGCGATCAAAGCGTATGAAAAGTTCGATAATACGGGAAATATTAAAGTTCGCACAAGTGCCGGGAATGATTTCTTTCGCTGGTGGATTGCCGGCTCCGGATGTGTTTCCGGTTACGGCAATTGAAGATGCATGCAGCCGTGTCCTCAGAAAGCATGGTGCTCAGGCATTGCAATACAGTACCACAGAGGGACATAAACCTTTAAGGGAAGTCCTTCAAGGCTTCGCTAAACGGGATGGCCTGGATGTAGATATCGAGAATATCCAGATCACCACTGGCTCTCAGCAGGCGCTTGATATCATTGGTAAAGTGTTTATCGATCCGGGAGATTATGTGTTAGTTGAGTCCCCTTCGTATTTAGGGGCTTTGCAGGCCTGGAATGCATATGATGTTGCTTATATCCCTGTTCCGGTCGATGAGCACGGCATGATCACAGAAGCATTGGAAGAAGCGTTACGTAAAAGCCCGAAGTTTATGTATGTGCTTCCGAATTTTCAAAACCCAACAGGTGTGACATTAACCCTCGAAAGGAGAAAGCGTATTGTCGAATTGGCTGACAAGTATGGTGTTCCAATCATCGAAGATGATCCGTATGCACAATTAAGGTACGATGGCGAATCCATTCCGTCCTTGTTATCCTTGGACAGTCAATACCGGCAACAATCCGGAAAAATCAATCAAGGCAATGTGATTTATCTAAGCACTTTTTCGAAGATTCTGGCTCCCGGTTTGAGGTTGGCCTGGATTGTTGCGCCGGCACAAGTCATCAAAAAACTTGTTCAGGCCAAACAAGGAGCTGATTTGCATACTTCGACGTTTGTTCAAATGGTTGCGTGTGAGGTTTCACAGGAAGGGTTTTTCGACAAGCATTTGAAACTAATCAAAGATGTTTATGGAAACCGAATGCAGGTTATGCTGGATGCATTGGAGAAGAATTTTCCTTCCGGTGTTAGCTGGACGAAACCAAAAGGTGGTATGTTCCTATGGGTAACTTTGCCGGAAGGAATGAATGCAACGGATTTGTTACCCAAAGCTATCGAGCAAAAGGTTGCTTTTGTGCCTGGTGAGTTCTTTCATCCAATGGGGGACGGCAAGAATACGATCCGTTTGAATTTCTCGAATGCTTCACCTGACAAAATCCAGGAAGGAATAAACAGGCTTGGCAAAGTTATTCGCGCAGAAATGATGTGAGTAATAGTACCTTTACATGAATGATTGGCGAAGCCATCAACTGATTAGCAGGAGAAAGTGAATTGTCATTTCTAAAAAAGATTCAATCGTTTTTCCGTTTTTTTCCCCAAACAAATGCTTTGTGGATTTATGTTCAATGCAAGTATTGTCATGAACCACTGAAAACGAGAGTTAATCTCGCCAGTCAACTAAGTGTGTATTATGACAAGAAGGGAATCACCAAAGGATATTTTTGCCGGAAAACGATCATCGGAAGCCACGGTTGTTATCGGCCTATCGAAGTTGAGCTGAATTTCGATGCAAACAAACGGCTGGTCGGCAAAGAGATCAATGGCGGCAGTTTCCTGACGGAGCAGGAGTATGATGAATTGCTGAAAGCCCGTGAAAGCGAAAGTTTGTCAGGAGAAAATTAGAATAATGGAAACGGGATTTTACCCCCGTTTCCATGGTTTGAAATCTTTCAGGATTGATGCTCCGATAAACTCCCTGAGAATGGAATTATCCGGAATGAGGTCGGAATCGATAGGCAGGAACCATTCCAGGAAAGTCAGCAGTCTTTTTGCTTCGATGAATGCTCTGGTTCCGAAAGGCACTTGACGAAGGATCGGTTCGGCAAGTGGTTTTAGTGCAGATAATTCGTAAACCAGTGCTGAGTTGAACATTACGTTTGCGTTTTCCTGATGCGGGAAGATGTATCGTTTTTCGCCTCTTCGGACTGATTCCCAGCGGTTGATTGTATCTGCGGCTGAATATCCTCTTTCACGCGAATCCCTCACAATTCGGCGGATGAGGCGAGTATCGGTTGTGGAAACACGATTATGCCGGTCGAGATTGAGCTGTGTCAGCGCTGAAGCATAAATTCGATAGGTTTGATTGGGGGAAATATCGGGGATTAGAGCAGGATCCAAACCATGTATTCCTTCGAGAATCATAATTTGGCCCGGGTTCAGGCGGAGGACTTCACCTTCCTCCTGTTTCCCGTCGACAAAATTGTATTTCGGGAGCTGGACTTCTTCACCGTTGATCAATCTTTGCAGATCGTTGCATAAACGTTTGCGGTCGAGTGCTTCGATGGATTCGAAATCAAATTCGCCGTTTTCATCTTTGGGTGTGTTTTCCCTGTCGACAAAGTAATTATCGAGTTCGAGGGGGTATGGAGAAATCCCCAGAGCAAGCAGCTGGACGGATAATCGCTTTGAAAATGTCGTTTTCCCGGATGAGGATGGCCCGGCAATGAGTACGATATGAACTTTGTCGCTCAGGCGGGCAATCTCCCCGGCGATTTCTGCAATTTTTTGTTCATGGAGCGCTTCGGCAATTTGAATGGCTTCACGAATTCTGCCGGATTGGATGGTATCGTCCAGCGCACCAACGTCGTCGATGCCAAGGTGCTGTAACCATGCTCCATATTGTCGAAAAGTATCGAGGAGTTTTGGATACCCGGGTGTTGGAAGCAATGTTGTCGGCTGGTGGCGCCGCGGAAAACGCAGTGTAAAACCATTGTCGATTTTCGTTAATGCAAACCATTTCAGATACCCCGTAGATGGGACCATATATCCGTGATGGTAGTCTTTGTGTTTCCCAAGACTGTACAGGACAAGGTAGTTCTTTTTGCGGTGCGCTAACAGCCTTACTTTATCGTCCTGCTTCTTCGATTTGAAAAAGTTAATCGCTTCTTGCAATGGAACTTGTTCTTTGGTGAAGGGCAAATCGAGATCGACAAAGTAACGCATCTTTTTTTCAAGATTCGACAAGTCGGTTTTACTCAATGGGGGACGATTGTGTACCTGACAGAAATATCCGCCGGAAGAAACAGAGTGGTCGATTGCCAGTGTGGCATCCGGGAAGATTTCGTGGAAAGCGGCTTCGAGCAGGAACGTAAGCGAACGGCGATAAAACCTCATCCCGTCAGCATCTGCCATGGTAAGCGGGGTGACTTCAGCATCCATGGAAATAGGGTATGTCAGTTCACGCAACTGATGGTTGACGATTGCTCCAACAATCGGCGGCTCGCCTTGTTTTTCGATGGCTTTAAGGATTTCTTCCGTTGTTGCCCCGCGGGGTCCTTGTAGTACTCTGCCGTCAGTGAGGTGAATTTCAATCGTTTCGCGTGGCTGGGTAAGATGAAAACGAGATTGTTTGATCATTGGTTCCTGTTCCCTGATTAATTCCTCAAAATGGAAAAGTATTTTATCACTTAATCAAAAAAAACGTTCCCGATATACGCAGGAACGTTTTTTGATTTGCAAGTTGGAAAATTCGCTTTTCTATTTCTTGTTTTTCTCCGGGAACGTACAACTGAGAATCAAGTTCCGCGCTGCCTGGACTTCATCCAGCCTGCCGACAGGTGTCGAGTGCGGGGCGGATTTCAGCAGCTCCGGATTTTCATGCGCTTCTTTGGCAATCTTGATCATTGCATCCGAGAAGGCGTCAAGTGTCTCCTTGTTTTCCGTTTCGGTCGGTTCGATCATCAAAGCTTCATGGACGATGAGTGGAAAATAGTTCGTCGGGGGATGGAAGCCGTAATCAATCAGCCTTTTGGCAACATCCAGCGCACGTATTCCCGGCGCATCATCCCAATGACCTTCTGCCACGAATTCGTGCATACAGATGCGGTCATAAGGAATGGGGTAAGTGCCCCGAATTTTGGCTTGAATGTAATTGGCATTGAGAACGGCATGCTCGGATACTTTGCGCAAGCCATCGTCGCCGTGCATCATGATATAAGTGAATGCCCGTACGATGATTCCGAAATGCCCATGGAAAGATTTGACGCGACCGATTGTCTTTTTAGGTTGATATAATCCGTAAAGGGCAGGCGTGTCGTCGCTTGGTTCTTCGACGATTTTGACAACGGGGGATGGAAGGAAATCAGCCAGTTTTTTCGAAACGCCAACCGGCCCGGACCCCGGACCACCACCGCCGTGCGGTGTCGAAAATGTTTTATGGAGGTTGAAATGCAAAACGTCGATACCGAAATCACCCGGTCTTGAAACGCCAAGCAGGGCGTTTAAATTGGCGCCGTCGCCATAAATCAAGCCGCCGGCATGATGAACGATATCGCATATTTCCTGCAAGTGTTCATCGAAGAGCCCAAGCGTGTTGGGGTTGGTGAGCATGATGCCGGCAAGTGTATCGTCAGCTTCACGTCTCAATGCATCCAGGTCGACATTTCCGCGTGCATCGGATGGAATTTGGACGATATTCAAGCCGCTCATGGCTGATGAAGCAGGATTTGTCCCATGGGCAGAATCCGGTATCAGCATTTTGTTACGTTTGATATCTCCGCGGCTTCTATGATAAGCGCGAATGATCAACACACCGGTTAATTCACCATGAGCACCTGCTGCTGGTTGCAGGCTTACAGCGTTCAAACCGCTGATTTCTTTGAGCCATTCCTGAAGCTCATACATCAATCCGAGTGCACCTTGAACGGTGATTTCCGGTTGAAGCGGGTGAATGTTCAGGAAGCCGGGCAAACGACAGGTCTCTTCGTTGATTTTCGGGTTGTATTTCATTGTGCAGGATCCGAGAGGATAGAACCCAATATCAACCCCGTAGTTTAGCTGGGATAATTTGGTGAAGTGCCGGATGACATCGACTTCTGACAATTCCGGGATTGGAAGTTCATCACGGAGCAGCCCTTTCGGGTGCTCAGCTTTCGGGACGTCAGACGTCGGAAAGCGAAAACCCGGCCTGCCAGGAGAAGATAGTTCGAAAATTGTTGGCTCAGTCATTTGGCCACCTCCGCAAGCACTTCGACGAACGCATCGATATCCTGCTTGCTATTCATTTCAGTTACAGCAATGAGCATCTGGTTGTCCAGTTGCGGGTAGTATTTTCCTAAATCCAATCCGCCGATAATGTCGTGTTCCAGCAGGTGTTCATTGATTTCCTTGACGGGAAGCGGGCATTGAACCGCGAACTCGTTGAAAAAGGGTGCATCATAAGCAGTTTCGAAACCTGGTAAGGCGGCAATCGCCAGAGACGCATAATGCGCTTTGTCATAATTCAGTGATGCAACCTGCCGCAATCCTTGTTTTCCGAGCAAACTGAGATAGACAGTTGCGGCGAGCGTCATCAAACCCTGGTTGCTGCAAATGTTCGAAGTCGCTTTTTCTCTGCGGATATGTTGTTCTCTTGTGCTGAGTGTTAGCACATAACCGCGATTCCCTTTGTCGTCTGCTGTTTCACCGACAATTCTCCCGGCCATTTTGCGTACATATGCTTTTTTCGTCGTGAAAATACCGAGGTAAGGTCCGCCGAACGATAAGGGAATTCCAAGCGGTTGTCCCTCACCGGTAACGATGTCTGCATCCATTTCTCCGGGTGGTTTGAGCAATCCAAGGGCAATCGGATTGATATGCACGGCAACCAAAGCTTTGACTTCGTGTGCTTTTTTGATCAATTCCGTATAATCGTAAACCCTGCCGAAAAAGTCCGGGTATTGAACGATGACCAGGGCGGTATTGTTGTCGATGAGTTGGGCGAGATCAGCGGGTGATGAATAAGGCGGAAGATTTTCCCCGATGATCTTGTAATCATCTCCCTGCGTGTAGGTATGAATTGTTTCCCGGTATTGCGGGTTGAGTGCAGGAGAAATGATGAATTGATTGCGTTTACCGTGAAAATGATGGTAAGCCATATTGACCGCCTCAGCAACAGCTGTTGCACCATCATAATGGGACGCATTCGAAACTTCCATCCCGGTCAGGGCGACAATCAGGCTTTGGTATTCGAATACAGCCTGCAAAGTGCCTTGCGAGATTTCCGGCTGGTATGGCGTATAGGCGGTATAAAATTCGCCCCTGCGCAGGATTTGATCTACTGCTGCCGGAATGTAGTGATTGTATGCACCCGCACCAAGGAAACATGGCAAGTCTTCTGTGGTTTCGTTTGCTCCTGAGATATACTTAATCTCCTGAAAGGCTTCCATTTCTGTGAGGGCGGGGGGCAAATTTAGTTTTGGGAATAAGTGTTCTCTTGGGAGGCTGTCGAAAAGTTGTTCGATGCCTGACACCCCGATGGTTTTTAGCATTTCCTCCCGGTCTTTATCTGTATGTGGTAAGAACATATTCTCTCCTTTTGTGAGAATAGTACCCGTGTGAGGTGTGCCGGGATAATTAGTGCTCGCGGTCCATCGTTTCGTAAGCTTTGGGGTCTAGCAAATCGTCAAGCTCGGCAGGGTTGGCCAGTTTTATCTTGACCATCCAGGCTTCCCCGTACGGATCGCTATTTACGAGTTCGGGAGAATCGGCTAGTGCCTCATTGATTTCGACGACTGTGCCGCTGACGGGCATGAATACGTCTGCTGCTGCTTTGACAGATTCGACAGAAGCACACGCATCGCCTTTGTTTACCGTATCACCTTCGTCGACAAGCAATTCGACAAAAACGATGTCGGAAAGTTGTTCCTGCGCATAGTCGGTAATACCCACTGTGCCAATGTCACCATCGACTTTGATCCACTCGTCGTTCTTTGTATACAGCAAATTATCCGGGATATTCATCATACTACCTCCAAAGTGAAAATGATTAAATAGAAAAGCGCACGCGTCAAACTAAATCGTGCGCCCCTGTCGTTTACCTGAGAGATTCGTGCCATATTGTCGCAAGGGCACTTGCCCCTTCGGTGGCGCAGGCAAATGCTGCGCCTTTCCAGAGGTGTATTCAGGTTTCGGGTCCTTTTACCTGAGAGTTTCACCGGAAAAACCGGTTTGCCCCTTCGGTGTCCATTATTTGGCACTCTCCCCAAAACCTGTTGTTTTGCTAATTCATTCTACAAGGCGTGAGTACAAAAGTCAAGGGAACCTAAACAATGTTTTTGAAATTGCCGTTTCTGAGTAAAAGAAAATGCCTTCATTTCAAGATGAAGGCATTTAGAAGTTAATCATACCGAACTAGTTAATTGAACGGTTCTCGGATTAGACGTTCGTCCAGCCTTGTTTCTTGATGAAATCAGTGATGAATGGGATGTTGGTGTATTTTCCGCTGTAAGCATCAAAAGCCGGCCAAAGTGTCACGAGGAAAATAACAGGTGCACAAATTGCTCCCACACCAAGTGTTACTGTGCTGATGATTAAGTAAAGAATCCAGAGCACAACGTTGAAGGCAAGGGATTGAACTGCGTGGAATTTGATGAATGGCCGATTCTTTTTGTCTTCAAGAAACAAGACGATGATTGGCAGAATCGGAATTGGATATCCTAATGCCGACCATAGTTTATCGTCGCTGGTCACTTCTGGTGATACCGGTTGTTCTGACATGTCTTCCTCCATTAGTTTGATTGAATGAGTAAGTGATTATTTTACTTGATATTGTTGATAATGGTAATCTGATTTTAGAATTTGTTCATATTATGACAACCCGCATCATGGTGATTGGTTGCGATATTGCCCGATGCCGAAAATTCAATGTAACTTTTACCGGTCTTACGGGAGCTGAATGTTATCGATCAGTCTGGTTTTACCGATGTAAACAGCCATCGACAGCAAGCACTGCTCGAACTCTCCATCGATTTCTTCCAGTGTGTTTGGATCAGCACAGGAAACATATTGTACGTTTGCAAGCGGTTCGGCCTGGAGAATTTTCAAAACAGATTCTTTCAGACGGGGACCATCATGAACGCCATTTTCGTAAAGGTGTTTTGCTTCGAATAATGACCGGCTGAGAACGGTTGCCGCTTTTCGTTCTGCAGGTGAGAGGTAAGTATTGCGGCTGGAAAGTGCAAGCCCGTCGGGTTCCCGGACGATTGGACATACCACGATGTCGATTGGATAGTTGAGATCTTTTACCATTCGGCGTATGACGGTGGCTTGCTGTGCATCCTTTTGCCCGAAATATGCTTTGTCTGGCTGCACTGCGTTGAAAAGTTTGGCGACGATAGTGGTTACTCCGCGAAAATGTGCGGGACGTTGAACCCCTTCGAGATGTTTGGTTAGCTGCGTAACTTCAACCCATGTCTGGAATCCTTCCGGATACATCTCATTGGTATCCGGCACCCACACGATATCAGTCTTGGCGCTTTCCAAAAGCGAAAAATCCCTGTCGAGATCCCGCGGGTAGGAATCGAGATCTTCCGTGGGACCAAATTGTGTCGGATTTACAAAGATACTGACTACAACGGATTGGCATTCGGATCTTGCTCTTTCAACCAGTGAGATATGCCCTTTATGGAGGAACCCCATCGTGGGGACAAAACCGACAGGTGAATCGAGTTCTTTTCTGATTTTTTGCAATTCGTTCAGGTTTCTGATGACTTTCATTTGTTTTTCCTTTGTTGTTTTTCTTCAAAACATTTCGCTTCATTCAGGGAATGAATGATGTGTACTACTGCCTGGTTTAATGGGCTTTCGATATGGTGTTCTTTTGCTATATTGACCAAAGCACCATTGATGAAATTTATTTCGGTGGGCGCACAGCGGTCAATATCCTGAAGCATCGATGAGCGATTTCCTGATGTCTGCTTTGAAATTGTGCGTAAATTTTCGAATATTTCTTCTGTTGTTGTATCAAAATCATGGTATTCAAGCCGGAGAATGTGCAAGATTTCAGTAATCATGGTATCGATGATATGATTGATGTTTGGTAAGGCGAGCAATTCACCATTGGTTATATTCCAGATTGCTGTAAGGGGATTGATAATGGCATTGACGATAATCTTGTTCAAAAATGCCCGTTGGAAGTTGTTGCTGATTTGGCAATCAAAGCCGGCGCGTTGCATAAGTTTACAAAAGGCAGGTGCATGAGGATGGCTTTGCAGGATGATTTCACCGATCCCACCGAGCTTGACTTCGGCCGGGGCAGTTAGCGTTGCTCCGTATGTCGTTATCCCGTGGAGCACGCGTTGTTTACCCAGCGCTTTTTGCAGTGTTTCTTTGTTCCCGAAACCGTTTTGCAAGGTTACGCAGTAACCATCGTCGGCAAGACAGGATTTGAGTATTTCTGCAGCTTTGGGAGTTTGCCAGGATTTTACCAGCACAATGGCAAGTTTCGCTTTGGGTTCGTTTTTGGGCGTCAGGGATGCTCGTACCTGGTGAAGGCTTTGTTTTTCGTTTTGGTTCGTGAAGAGAATACCGGTGCGATTGGTTTTACGGATTGCTTTCTTCCATGTGCCAGTCATCAGGACGGGAATGCCGGCTTGTTCAAACATGACGGCAAACAAACTGGCAAGCGCTCCTGTGCCGATAATCCAAACAGGGGATGAGTTCTTTGTGGTCATTTAAAGGCGCTGATTATTCGATGGATTGGATGAAATCTTGCCAGGTATCTTCGGGAACATCGACAGCGTGTTCCCATGACGGAAAACGGTGTGACTCGACGTCCTCTTTGTATTCCAGAAACGCATCCGTCATGATTTTCCCGATATCGGCATATTGTTTAGCAAATTTGGGTTTGAAACGATCGAAAAAACCCAGTAAATCGTGAGTGACCAATACTTGCCCGTCACAATGAACGCCTGCTCCGATTCCAATCGTGGGGATTGTCAGCTTCTCGGTAATTACCTTTGCGAGTTTATGCGGAATTGATTCGAGCACAACTGCAAAACATCCGGCTTGCTGGAGAGCAAGCGCATCATGATAAATCCGGGATGCTGTCTCCGCTGTTTTCCCTTGAGCGCGGAAGCCCCCGAACCGATTTATACTTTGTGGAGTCAAACCGACGTGCCCCATAACCGGTATTCCGGCATTCACTATGGCTTCGATTGTTTCTGTACGGCAGCTGCCACCTTCCAGTTTTACACAATCCATTCCGGCTTCTTGTAGAAAACGACCTGCGTTTTTGACTGCTTCGGTTGTCGATGTTTGGTAGGACATGAACGGCATATCTCCTATCAGCAAGGCGTGTTTCGCACCATTGGCGACCGCTTTACAGTGATGAAGCATATCATCCATGGTTACAGGTAGTGTGTTTTCATAACCAAGCACAACCATCCCCAGAGAATCACCAACCAGAATGGCATCGATTTCCGCATTGTCAATCAGCAAAGCAGTTGGATAGTCATATGCAGTTAGAATTGTTATCGGGAGATGCTGGTTTTTTTTGGATTGAAATGAATGAATTGTCGTTTTTTTTCGAACGGTTGATTTAGGTATTTCTGATGTCATGGTACCCTCCATTTGGTAGAGCCCGTTTTGCTGGGATAACTAATTGTTCTGCTTTTTGGGTCATCGCAATGAAGTCGATGCCGGTAATTATCTTATCATAAAAAAAGTGAAAACTATCTGCCGGGAAGGGATGTTCCGTTAGAAATATCTATGAAATACGCAGAAAATTGTTACAGGATTTGAAGATTGGTGTTTGTTTTTGACAGTTTTAAAAAAAGTATTTGCATGATTATCGGATAATATCAATTGAAAACAAGGTAGTAGTGGCTGTCTGTTTAATTTCAGAGACGACAATACCCGGGTGGCCGTCCGGTTTTTTGATGAGATAGATGGCGTAGTCATGACTGGTTTGGCATTCAGAACCTTTACGAAGTTCATAGCGGTCGGTGATGATGCTGTTGTGGAGAATCTGAATGGAAAGAAGAAAGGGGGGCTTGCAATGATTCTCCGTGTGAGTTGATATTCTTAAGCGGTAATATGTTCCGGTTTTCAGCGGATTATGAATGCTCATACTTGTTTCCCGATCTAAAACATGGTGCATGATTACCTCAGTGTGCTTCCCCCAATTTGGTGTAAGGCTTTCACCTGAGCCGGTATAGACATGAAGCGATGCTTCGGGTGCGCTTAGTGCAATTTGAAGCCATTCATCCGGTTGAGACGGTGCGTTTGTCGCCGGAATGAACAAACCATTCCAGCGGGCATGCCCCCTGACTGTTTGTTTGTGGAACGTTTCCCAGGGTAGTTCGGAAGTAAGCCCGGACGGATTGCTGCGGGTCTGTCCGGTAGCCTCGATGAGAAATTTCGGGCGGTGCGAGGCTGTAATTTCTGTAACCAGAGATACGTGATCTATTTCACCGTCATTGTTCCAGTCGAAAAAAACAATATCGCCCGGGTAGTAAGGTGCATCATTGGAGATGAGCTGTTTTGTGTAAGCGAAGAAGCGCCACATATCGTGAGCATTTCTTGCATTCCTCCAATAGTAGAAATGGTCAGGGTGATGGTTGTAATCGTTGAGTAATGCCTGGTTGATGTTGAAGAAAGTACCCCAGGTATACGCATCAAGGATTAAATCTGTGCAGTAGCCGGCTTCGAAACCATGATAGGGCTTACCGCAGCCATGCGGGGATGATGATTTGCAACCGCGGTCAAAGTCGTAGGGCATGCCGATATCCATTTGAGCTTCCCGGATGACGTTGGCAGGGTAAGCGGTAACCTGAATATTAGTGCCGGCCATGTTCGGAGAAATATCGACTGCCGGGGGATTGAATTCGTAGCCTTCTTTTGCGAAAGTGATGGCGGTTCTTTTGGCTTTGTTGACTGAGAGATAGAAAAAGCCGTTGGCGTCCGTTTTGATTTGACTGCCGTCGGACGCCTTGACGATGACAACACCGAGTGGCGCGGCACCCTGATTCAGGATCTGTCCATGGACGCGATATGAAAAAGCCGGGGCGTTTTGCTTCCGCGCGATGAAGACCTGGTTGATGCCATCCCGGGGTGCTGTGAATGCAATGCTGGTGCCGTCTTCGGATGCAGCGGGTGTCCCGGCGATGATTTGCGGCGAAATGAACGTTGCCGTGTTGTTCGTCGGTGAGAGTGATACCAGGTGATATTCGTTTTGGGTTCGCTCAACCAAAATAATCGCGTTTCCTGACGGTGAGATGATGGCAGAAGTTACCGGATTTGCCAAATTTGGGGTCGAGACGGTTTGTTGTTTAGTTTTGACCAAATAGAGAAAAGCGGAATTTGCGTTCTCCCCGGTAACCGTAAAAAGTATGATGCTCCCGTTGTTCGTCATACTGATTGTTCCGGAAGTGGGGAACTGATTGGTCCGGATGCCATTCGGCGTGAGGTCTGTGAAGGTTTTCGTGACCCGATGATAGTCATAGATGTGGATACTGGATGCGTTGTGGCTTTCAGTGGACGTGAGCACAAGTACATTTCTGCCATTCGGGGTAATCGATGCAGTCAGGAGTCTAATCGGGCTTTCCGGCTTGTTTGGCAGCGGAATGATTGTTGATACACCGGTGAAATAATCATACAAAAAAACGTCTAATGAATCATTGTTATCGTTGATGGTGATATTGTCCGCGACCGTGATGAATGTGATATATCTGCCGTCATAGGAAATTGAAAGATGGCTGAGCCGTGCGTTGGGTTTTGTGTTTTCGTAGCCCGGACGAAACAGGGAAACACGTTTGGTAATTTGGTCGTAGATGTACAAATCGGATGTTGTATCTTTGTCCAGAGGGGACAGGTTGTTTGCCAATGTCTCGAAAACGACAAGACGTCCATTGCCGGAAATTTTCGCAAAAAGGGAAGGTGCATTTCCGGGAACGCCATTCTTGCCGGCTGAGATCAAACGGAGCGATTGGTCGATGCTATCGTAGAGGTAAACCTGACAGGAGTGGGTTTGTGCATCTTTGATTAAATTGGTTGCATTCGAGAGAAAGGTGACAAACCTGCCGTCGAACGAGATAGATGGCGCAAAACTGTTCCTGTTTCCCGCTTGACCATCGAGGTTGACGGAAACGGGTATCAGTTGATATGGTGATGGCTGCGCCTGGGTTGGCGAGGGAGCAAGAAAGATGAAAATAAATAGAACAGGCAGAAAGAAGAAAACCGAATGGAGAGTGATGCTTGTTTTTTTCATCATGTGGTAAGTACTGCAAATTATAAATTCAACCAGCGTTGTGCTTCTTTCGGAAGATTTTGCAGGGATGCGATTTTCATTGTACAGGCCGGAATGGAATCGATGAAATATTTACCGTAAGGTTTTTTGATAATTCTTTGGTCTAATACGATGACAATACCGCGGTCTGATTTCGTTCGGATTAATCGGCCGAAACCTTGTCTGAACCGCAGGATAGCTTCCGGTAAAGAAAACTGGCCAAACGGATCTTCGAAGGTCTCTGCCCGGGCGGCAACGATTGGGTCGGATGGAACAGCGAAAGGCAAGCGGACGATGACCAGTGCGGATAAAGCTTCGCCAGGAACATCTACGCCTTCCCAAAATGAGCGTGTTCCAAGCAAAACTGCGCTATCGGATGTTTTAAAATTTTCAAGCAGGCTGTGCGGTGAAGAACCTTCTCCTTGTTCGTAAATAGTTATCCCGTTTTTACTTAGGGCATGGTTGATTGCATGGGATGTTTTCTTGAGTTGCGCATAGGAAGTAAACAATGCCAATGTCTTGCCGCCTAAAGCCTTTGCTATGTGGATGATGGCTTGTTCCACGCCGCGTTGATATTGTGCCCGGTTGTTCGGTTCCGGAATATCATTGACAATGTAGAGCATAGCTGCAGATTCATAATCGAATGGTGAACCGACAGCCAAAACCTCCGCTTCTTCAGCGTTGATGCGCCTGCGAATGTAATCGAAATTACCGTTCGTAGTTAATGTTGCGGAGGTCAGGATGACAGATTGTTTGTCATACCAAAGATACTTTTCCACTAAACGACCGATATGGAGCGGTGCGGCATGCAGCGTGACGTTCCTCGAGTTTGGATAGATTTCTACCCAATAAATCAATTCGGGGTCTGGCTGGAAAATCAGGTTTTCGATATTCGTGTCCGTTTCGGACAGGCGGGAATAGCTTGTAATCAGTGTCGCGTGTAAATCTTCGATGGCTTCCTGATTGTCCGCCAGGGATTGTGCCGTTTCTGTAAGGTAATTGGCCAAAAGTTTTATGATTTCAAGTACAGCCAGTATTTGTTTATGCGCTTCTTCCCAGGCAATTTCGACATCCATCCACGTAGGCTGGGTTCTGACTGCCGGTGTGATTCTGACCTGGTGCGGGTACATTCTAAGCGGATTTCCTTCCCGTTGTTCGGTCAGAAAAGCATCCAAAGTCGAGAAGAAAGAGCGGATCAGGCTTTCCGCTTGAAATGCTTTGTCCAGTAGTGAAGTTGTCAGGTCTTCGATGCCGGGAAATTCTTCCGGCGGAAGGATTGCTTTCATTGCGGAGAGGTAAGCGCCGACTATCCCGCTTTTTTTGCTGCCAAGTTCTCTTAGAATTCTGATGATATCGAACTGAGAGACACCAAAACTCATCGCATTTGTCGTTGCCGCTTCGAGTTGATGGGCTTCGTCGATGATCAAGTAATCATATTCGGGAAGAACGCGGTTCCCAGTGGCGATATCCGAAAGAAGCAACGCATGGTTGACGATAATCAAATGCGCATTTTGTGCAGCCAGTTTTGCCTGATAGAATGGACATTTCCCACCCATGCGGCTTTTGCATGTTTCGATAGAACAGTGTTCGTCGGCAGCAGATAATCTTGCCCATACTGCATTTTCATCTGCACCGTTCAGATTAATTTCGTTCTTGTCGCCGCTCCCGCCGTTGTTCATCCAGACCAGGAGTTTGCCGAGTACACGAATTTCAACCGGGTCTTCTGGACCGCGTTTGCGCATGGCATTGAACCTTCTGGGGCAGAAATAATTATTCCTGCCTTTGAGAATTGCTGATTTCAAATCGATGTTCAATGCTTTTTTCAGGTCGGGGATGTCTTTGTTGATTAATTGATCTTGCAAATTAATCGTGTTCGTCGAGATGACAATCCTTGTGTTGTTTTGTAAAGCAAACAAAGATGCGGGTATTAAATAGGCGAGGGATTTGCCAACACCTGTTCCCGCTTCGACGAGCAAATGTTTCCCTTCGGAAATCGCGGCGGCAACGGCGCGGAGCATGACGACTTGTTCGTGCCTGTACTCGAAATCCGGAAATTGTTTCGAGAAAGAACCGCCATGCTCGAGAATTGATGCTACTTCATCGATATCCAGTTCTTTGGGTTCGATATCCGTTTGAATAGGAATTGCTGATTTGCTGCCGCTATCGGTGAAGACGCTTTTGGATTTTGCCGGACGAACCTTTTTCGCTCTGATTGGTTCTTTGGAGCGTTTTTCCATCACCTCGTAGAAAAACGAAAACCCGTCCCAATTGGCAACCGAATCGGCAAGGCGGGTTATTTCTGCCAGAAGGTCAATCGGGAGCTGCATAGCCTCTTCGAAAAAGTGCTGATAGACCGCCGCAGTAACGCGCGCGTCATCAAGTGCCCTGTGTGTCGCCGGTATGAGTATTCCTAATTCCCGGGCAAGAATTCCCAGGTTATATCGTCCCGCTGTGGGGAAAAGTACGGATGCGATTTCATACGTGTCGATGATATCGTTGTATTGGAAATTATGGTGGCGTTTGAGAAAGGCAAGATCGAAGCGGACATTATGCCCTAGAATGGGTTGTTCTCCGATGAATTCGATGAGATCATCAATGACATCGTGGATATTTGGCGCATTACGCACCATGGCATCGTTGATGCCGGTAATTTGCGTGATTTTTGGGGAAATCCGGCGTCCCGGGTTGATCAGGGAGTGCCATTCAGCTTCATTGCGCTGACCGCGAAATCTCACTGCACCAATTTCGATTATCGCGTCGTTTTCTCTATCCAGTCCGGTTGTTTCCAGATCAACAGCAACTATGGCTTGTGTCATCATACAAGCGATTATATCTTAGAACAACTGTGTTGTGTCGTTTTACTGAAAGGACGACCGAATAATGGGATGAAGTGACTTGTCCGGTACAGGAATGCAGTGGGATTGAAACAGGTACACACTGAAATAAATATGTCTGACTGTGAGATGCCAGAT
>CAYWFK010000048.1:1525-22033 GCA_964457375.1 uncultured Anaerolineales bacterium | reverse complement strand
TTACAAGATGTCATTGCCATTAGCCCCACAAGGAAGCCAACCGACAGCTGCCAAACTGCCAAACGCCTTTTTGTCATCGCTATTCCCCTTTCCGAACTAATCCGGACTATCCGTTGGCGTTATGTTGTGGTGTGCAATAGCCCGGTTAACCGACCAAACCATGCTTTTTGTTGAGGCGACGACCGGATTCGAACCGGTGATAAAGGTTTTGCAGACCTCTGCCTTACCACTTGGCTACGTCGCCATTGTAAAAAATCGGCTGATAACACATGGCTGCCGCTTGTTCAGCCATCCGCCATCAGCCACTCTCTCGAAAGCAGAGCGGGCAACGGGATTCGAACCCGTGACCTTCTCCTTGGCAAGGAGACGTTCTACCACTGAACTATGCCCGCATTTCCGGTTTTCACCGTAAGTGCCGAGAGCCAGAATCGAACTGGCGACACCGCAATTTTCAGTCGCGTGCTCTACCAACTGAGCTATCTCGGCGATTACGCGCCCATCTTAAAGCACCGAACATTTTACACGGTCAAGGCTGGATTGTCAAGCAAACATGCGTTCGATAAGAAAATCCATCCGCATTTACCGGGTCAAAATGGTATACCGAAACATGAACCCCCAACAATGAGACAATCCGCACCGGGTTTCCGGCAACCCCGTAGCCATCTGCAAAAACCAGTTCCCCGATATGAAAAACCCAAGGAAAGGATAAGGTATAATTTTCTTGTAGATTATCCGTCACAGCAAATGACGTTGATCAGCCTTAATATTAAATCCATGCATGAAAGAGGAAAACATGACCTATACACAAAAACGCTGGAGTCTTGAAGACCTTTTCCCCGGAATCGACAGCCCGGAACTGGAAAAAGGGTTTGGCAATCTGGACAAGCTGGTTACCACTTTCGAGAAGAATCGCAGCGCCCTGAAACCACAGCTCTCATCCGAAGAGTTCATGAAAATAGTGCACCAATACGAGGAAATCACCCGACAAGCCTACCGGATTTACGGTTATGCCAATTTGCTCTTTTCAGAAAACACACAAAACCAAAAAGCCCTCGCTTTAATGGGGAAAACCGACCAATTCATGGCAAACGTGAGAAACCGGATGCTTTTCTTCGACCTGTGGTGGAGAGGCCTTGATGATGACACTGCAAAACAGTTGATGGCTGCTGCCGGGGCGTACAAGTATTGGCTCGAAGAAATGCGCCACTACAAGCCATATACCCTTTCCGAACCGGAAGAGAAAGTCATCAACTTGAAAAACGTTACCGGCTTCTCGGCACTGAGCACGCTTTACGATGCAATCACAAACCATTACGTTTACACAATCAAGGTCGATGGAGAAGAAAAGAAACTCACCCGCGGGCAGCTGATGGTTTACGCACATCATCACGACCCTGCACTGCGAAAAGCCGCCTATCAGGAACTTTACCGTGTCTACGGTGAAGACAGCCCTGTTTTGGGGCAAATGTACCAAACCATCGTGCGGGATTGGCACAACGAAAATGTCATGCTGCGAAAATACACCAGCCCGATTTCAGTCAGGAATCTGGCAAACGACCTGCCGGATACCGTAGTCGATACCTTGATGGAAGTTTGCAAAAAGAATGCCCCGCTGTTCCAGCGCTTTTTCCGGCTGAAAGCTAAATGGCTGGGCGTGAAACGTTTGCGCAGGTACGATATTTATGCACCGGTTGCCAAATCGGAAAAAGTCTACCCCTACGAAGAAGCCGTCGAACTGGTTTTGCAGGCATATCATGATTTCGACCCGAAGGTTGCATCTTTGGCACGTCAAATCTTCGAAGAAAATCACATCGACAGCGAAGTGCGCCCGGGCAAAGCAGACGGGGCATTTTGCTACCCGGTTTTGCCGGACCTCACGCCGTGGGTCGAGGTCAATTACCAGGGAAAACCGTCCGATGTAGCAACAATTGCCCACGAAATCGGTCATGCCGTTCACGGGTTACTGGCTTCCGGGCAGACTGTCTTCACCCATTCGGCAACGCTCCCGCTGGCAGAAAACGCGTCCACGTTCGGCGAAATGCTTCTGGTGGAAAGGCTCCTGAAAGAAGAAAAAGATCCCAATGTACGCCGTGATATTCTCTTCCGTCAGGTTGATGATGCCTACGCCACGATTATGCGGCAAAACTACTTCGCCATGTTCGAACGCGAAGCACACGAAAAAGTGCTTGCCGGGGCAACGGTCGATCAGCTGGCAGACGCCTATCTGGATAATTTACGGGACCAGTTCGGTGATTCTGTCGAACTCAGCGATGAATTCCGCTGGGAATGGATCTCGATTCCGCATATCTATCATGTCCCCTTCTATGTCTATGCCTATGCCTTCGGGCAGCTGCTGGTGCTGGCGCTCTTCAAACAATACAAAAACGAAGGCAAATCGTTCATTCCCCGGTATCTGAAAGTGCTGGAAGCAGGCGGTTCTGATGCTCCGGTGAACATCCTTTCCCGGGCGGGCATCGATGTTACCCGGGCAGCCTTTTGGGAAGGTGGCTTCGATGTGATTCGCGAAATGATTTCCCAGCTCGAATCATTACCCCTCCCCTAGGAAAAAACCGCTGCCAGCGCTTCTTTCCTCCGATATATCCACCGCTCCTGTCATGCACGGCAGGAGCGTGGTATATTAACCCAATTCCGAACACCCGGACGGGAAACGAAGCCAAGACAAACCCACGATGAAACCAGCAAAACCCAATCCCGTCAGCGTGTGCATTGTGCAGGTTTCCTTTATTAAGGGTTGAACATAACGCCGGCTTCAAACACGGATTTAGTGTACTCCCCAACTGCATCAGCCTTCGGGACGGGCTTTCTGAAAGTGCCAGCAAGTACAACCCCTGTGAACTTCTGCCGCTAACGGTGCTTCTTCCGCACGGAACTTGCAACGCAATTACCAGCATCGTCCGAGGATATAGGATGTCTTCCGCTCCGGCTGCCGGCACACCGCAGCAATCGATACAGCGTAATCTCCGCCCGCACGATGAATGCAGAGCAAGTTCAAATTAATGAAGTAAAATACCAAACAAGACCATGAAAGACACCTTCACCAGCCGGATCATTATTGCAGCATTGCTCATGCTGCTGCCCGCCGCCTGTACGCGTTCGCTCAGCAACTCCGATGGAGGCTGGATTCCCGTACCCATCGAAAAGGTTCCCACAGCCACCCCGGAGAAGATACACCAGCCCCCGGCTTTGACGGCTACCACTGGTCAGTTCGGGCTTTTCTTCCCCACAAGCAACGCCAACGCCGTCGTGTACACACCCACACCGGATGTTCCTCACACCATGCCGGTAATCCGCGAACACCCCGAAACCTACATCGTACAACGGGGCGACACTTTGGGACAAATCGCCCTGCGCTTCAACGTGCCTCCCGAAGCAATCATCAAAGCCAACCATATCGCCAACCCGAATATCCTGGAAATTGGCATACAATTGGAAATACCCGCGCCCAAACCCGGCTCGACCGGTTCCGGATATAAAATCATCCCTGATTCCGAACTGGTAGCCAGCCCGGCAGCGATCATTTTCGATGCGGACGGATTCATCGCCGCTCAAAATGGCTATCTGGCACACTACGAAGAAGGATTCGAAAAACGCAACCTGACCGGCACCAAAATCGTCAAAGAAATTGCCAGAGACTATTCCGTCAATCCCCGCATTTTGCTTGCCATCCTCGAATACCAGAGCGGTTGGGTAAGCCAAGCCAAACCCAAATCCAAATACATCACGTATCCTCTGGGTTGGTCCGATCCGACCAAAAAGGGCTTGTACAAACAGCTTTCGTGGGCAGCCAATGAACTCAACCGGGGATATTATTTATGGAAAGCGAATGCCGTCTCTTCCTGGCTCCTTCCGGATGGCACGATGGTTCCTGTTGATCCGACAATCAACAGCGGCACTGCCGGCATCCAGCACCTGCTCGCATTACTTCACAACCGCAAGCAGTGGAACCAGGCAGTCAGCCCTCAGGGTTTCGCCGAAACCTACCGGCGCATGTTCGGAAATCCCTTTGCATATACTTACGAACCAATTCTGCCGGCAGGCTTGAAACAGCCGGCAATGCAGCTCCCATTCGAGGAAGGTGTGGACTGGTCTTTCACCGGTGGTCCTCACGGAGGATGGGGTACCGGGTCGGCATGGGCTGCCCTGGATTTCGCCCCGCCCAGCCCGATACTAGGCTGCTACGAAAGCCCGGAATGGGTCGTCGCCGTCAGTGACGGGCTAATCGTCCGCTCCGCCCATGGCGCTGTCGTGCAGGATTTGGACGGAGACGGATTCGAACAAACCGGCTGGTCAGTGCTTTATCTGCACATCGCCACCAACGACAGGGTAAAATCCGGCACTTACCTCAAAGCCGGCGAACGCATCGGGCATCCATCCTGCGAAGGGGGATTTTCAACCGGAACCCACCTTCATCTTGCAAGGCGGTATAATGGAGAATGGATTCCCGCCGACCGGAGCATTCCTTTCAACCTCGACGGCTGGATCTCCAGCGGTACCGGTATCCGCTACGACGGGATTCTCACCCGCGGAAAAAAAACAATCGAGGCCTGGAATGGACGCGCAGAAATCAACACTATCCATCGTTGAATCAATCCGGACTTTTTCAAACACCTGTCATTTCCGGAGAAAAGCAGGCTTAAGGGTATAGCGCTTGAGACGACACAACTTCATTTTAATTCTCTTCATCCTGGTCTTTGTCCTTACCGGATGCAACCTTCAGCGGAACTCACCGCCGGCTTTCATTCCTCCTTCCGGAATTGAGCGCACGGTTACAGCCAATTGGGAAGCCCTCGTGCACGCCGCAACACAAACTGCATCCAGCCTGGAAATTACCAAGGCAGCACCACTCGCCCCGACGCAAACCACCCCCGACCCGCCAACCCCAACGGTTACCCCCACCCCATTTAGCGGAGCACCGCTTTTATATTACACACAAGCGGGGGATACCCTGCATTCCGTCACCATCCGTTTCGACGCCTCCGCCGAAGAAATCTCGTCTCCGGGACCCATCCCCAAAACCGGGTTCATCAACCCCAACCAATTACTCATCATCCCCCACAGGCTAAAAAACACCACTTCCGCCAAGCACCTCATGCCTGATAGCGAAGTCGTCTATTCCCCCTCCGCACAAAACTTCGACACCGTCAGTTTTGTCAACCAAAGTCAGGGCTATCTGAGCACCTACAAGGAATATCTGGGCAGCACCGGTACAACCTCAGGGGCAAAACTGCTTGAAAATACTGCGCTAAACAACTCCATCAACCCACGCCTGCTGCTTGCCCTGCTCGAATACCAGGGCGGCTGGGTGCTGGGGAGCCCGGATAACCTCGCCAAACAGGATTACCCCTATGGCTTAATCGAACTCAAAAAGAAAGGGCTGCTGCATCAAATCCACTGGGCGGTCAATCAACTTTCAATCGGATATTACGGCTGGCGTGAAGGACGGTTGACAGAAATTCACTTCTCCGATGGCGTCACCGCCCGGCTGGCACCTGATTTGAATGCCGGAACAGCAGCACTGCAATACTTTTTCGCCCAGATTTACGACAGCCAGCAATGGCTCAAAGTCCTCGACCCGGAAACCGGTTTTCCTGCGCTCTACAAAAAAATGTTTGGCAATCCCTGGTTACGCGCCCAAAGTGTGGAACCTCTGTTCCCGCCCGACCTGGTACAGCCCAAACTGAATCTCCCCTTCCTGATTGGACCAATTTGGAGTTACACCGGCGGACCGCACGGAGCATGGGAGGTCGACGGCTCCCGGGCTGCCATCGACTTCGCACCGGCAAGCACTCAAAGCGGTTGTGTCAAATCCGACTCCTGGGTTACCGCCTCAGCAGCAGGTTTGATTACCCGCTCCCGTAACGGAGTTGTCGCGCTGGACCTGGACGGAGACGGGAGCGAACAAACCGGCTGGGTGATGATTTATCTTCATATCGCCACCGAAGGCAGAATCGCTCAGGGGAAATGGGTCGAATCGGGAGATTTGCTCGGACACCCGTCTTGCGAAGGCGGAAGAGCCACAGGTACCCATATTCATATCGCCCGCAAGTTCAACGGAGAGTGGATGGCAGCGGACGGTCCCATCCCCTTCGTACTCAGCGGATGGCGCGTCCATGCCGGGGAAAAACCCTACAAAGGCACGCTCACCCGAGGCGAAGAAACAATCAAAGCAAACCAGTATGGCTCTTACGAAAGTCAAATTCAACGCACCAAAGACGACCCCTGATGAAAGCAAACGATCATGTGCCTTTCACCCGCCAATACAGGCCTCGATATCCATTCCTGTCTGGTAAATACCGGCTTGGCTTTGAAAAATCACCGCCAACACCTGATGTGCAACAGCCGGACAAGCGGCAGGGATGTCGTTAAAAAGGTTGCGCTGGAAAACCCTTTCAACCCCCGTTTGCGGCTCGCACTGCTGGAATACCACAGCGGTCGGATGCTGCATAACCCGCCCGGTTCCTCCCCCGGCGAACACGCCATGGCGCAAAACAATATTCCCGCAAGGATTTATCCGGGCAATTGGTGTGTGCTGCACGAACACTCCCGGAAGGGTTTTGCGGCAAGCTCAACACGGAACTTAATCAAATCTCATCTTCCGATGGTACAATTTTCCCCCGGCAGAAGAGACAAACCCGGGTATGTTTACACTTCGATATTTATGCGCCCGGCTTTATTCAGGAAAAGCACTGGAAAAAGCCTTCTATCCGCAGGACGAACACAACTACTTTCACTTGTACCGGGCCATGTTCGGCTCACCATGGAAGCGAAGTGCAACCCTCGAACCGCTGTTCCCCGAAGGATTGATACAACTGCTGCTTGCGTTACCTTTCCCGAAAGGGACAACACGGGGTTACACAGGCGGACCTCATCGCTCCTTCGAAAACATCGCACCCCGGCCGCCACGGTTTTTGCCTCGCCATCCGGATATGCCGGCTGTCACCTTGCGGATGATTGGGTTACCGCCATGGCTGACGGCGCCCTAACCCGCCCGAAAACACAACGGCATATGGATTGCCGCCGACGGGAAAATTCCCCTTTGTGTCGAGCGGATGGCAGGCACACGCCGGCAGCACCCCTTACATTACAAAGGTACGCTCACCAAAGGGAACAAGGGTAATTACTGCCAGCCAATACAGGACCTATACATTACATGTACTGCATGATGAACGAACTTTTGCGCCACAACACTGCAGCGGAACACGCCGCTGTGCAAAAACAACCGAAGAAACGCCGGATGGGGCTGCTGTTCATCCTGCCCTTCCTGCTGTTCCTCTTCGCCTGCCAGCCGGCCACGACAGAGAACCCGCCGGAAGATACAACCGGCTTGCTCCCTTCTCCTCCGCCAACCGGAGATATCGGTGGCCTCCCTATCCTCACCGGCACACCGCTGCCAACCCGTCCGCAATTCTCCCCCGGAGAATTGGTAGACTACAAGGCACAAGATGGCGATACTCTCCCCGCACTGGCAGCGCACTTCAACACCACCGAAGAAGAAATTTTGCAAGCCAACCCGATCATCCCCAAAAACGCAACCACACTGCCGCCCGGGCTGCCTATGCAAATCCCGATATACTACGCTCAATTCTGGGGGACTTCCTTTCAAATCCTGCCGGATAGTGCTTTCATCAACGGACCAGCTCTGGCGGGGTTCGACACGGCAGCATTCATCGACCGGCACGAAGGCTGGCTCAAAGGCTATCAGGATTACGTAGCAGGAGAAAACCGCACCGCCGCGGAAATCATCGATTATGTCGCTGAGAACTTCAGCATCAGTCCCCGCATTCTTCTGGCACTACTGGAATACCAGTTGAGAGCGCTTTCCAGTCCAGCCGCACCGGACAACCTGAACAAATATCCTTTGGGGTACAAAGACCGCGCACACCACGGGCTATACCTCCAAATCATTTGGGCGGTAAACACGTTGAACAACGGTTATTACGGCTGGCGTACCGGCCACCTGAAAGAAATCGAATTCAAGGATGGCAGCATCGAACACCCCGACCCCTGGCAAAATGCCGCTACGGTTGCATTGCAAGTCTACTTCTCCCGGTTGTACAACCGGAAAGATTACCAAAATGCCATAAGCCCGCAAGGCTTCAGTACCACCTACTGGAAACTCTTCGGGAACCCTTGGGAAGCATACAAAGCACACATTCCCGGCAGCCTGCAACAGCCCGTCATGCAGCTTCCGTTTGAAAAAGGAAAAACCTGGGCATTTACGGGAGGACCGCACACAGGCTGGGGCAAAGGCGAACCGTTTGCCGCACTCGATTTTGCCCCGCCGTCAACGCTGGGCGGGTGTACCCTTTCCAGGGAATGGGTCACCGCGCTGGCTTCCGGGGTGGTTGCCCGCGTCGATACCGGCGTTCTGGAACTGGATTTGGATGGCGACGGCGATACACGCACAGGCTGGACGGTGCTCTACCTGCACATTGCATCCCGCGACAAAGCTCCCCTCGGGAAACGCGTGCATATCGGCGAAAAAATCGGACACCCTTCCTGTGAAGGGGGAACAAGCACAGGCACACATATCCACATCGTCCGAAAATACAACGGGGAATGGATTCCCGCAGACGGACCGCTGGCATTCAACCTCGAAGGCTGGATCGCGCACAATGGGGCAGAAGCCTATCAGGGAACCCTGACCAGATTCTCCGAAACAAAAACAGCCTGCGTATGTTCCAACCGTAACAGCCAGATCACTGCGGGGAAATAAACGGCTCAACGGCAATCCGCCCAGTCGAAGAATTGGGTACCCATTATTAATATTCCTGCTTCGTAATTAAGAATAATTAAATTTACTATTGAATTTTTTGAATTAATATGTATAATATATACATGTTCTTGAATTCTATATAGAATTTACTGTTTTTTTTTCAACACAAGGCGGTTCAACAAGCGGAAAGGATCAAGTTATGCAACCATTACCCACCAACTGCCCAATCTGCGGCGGAGAAATTACCGTAACCCGGATCAATTGCAACAACTGCGGCTCATCCATCGAAGGGCACTTTTCCGGCGGGGTTTTCCCCCGGCTTTCCAACGCACAAATCGAATTCATCGAGACCTTCGTCCGCTGTGAAGGGAAAATCACGCGGATGGAAACCGAACTCGGTTTATCTTATCCCACCATCAAAAACCGGCTTCATGAAGTCATCCGCGCCCTGGGTTACGAACCCGGTGAAACCGATACCCCTCAACTCTCCGACGAAGAAAGACGGCAAATTCTCGAAGACCTCGACCAAGGTAAAATCACCTACGAAGATGCCATGCACATGCTTGAAGAAGGAGAATAAACCATGGCTAAAAAGGTTCTGCAAACCGACGATACTCCGAATATCCTCATTCGGAAAATAGCCGGCGATCTCAACATCAAAGGCTGGGAGCGTCCGGCAATCGCCCTGAAATCCAGCCTGGATAACGAATTCATCATCGAAGAATCCCCCGAACGGATTACCATCGAAAGCCCTCACGATTGCATTATCTACATTCCGCACAAGGCGCAGCTCGAAGCGCAGCTCATCGAAGGGGACGCACGCTTCAAATCGCTCGACGGTACTATTCTTGTCGGCGAAGTGCGCGGTGACCTGATCTTGCGTGACAGCACACTAACGCAAATCGGATTTGTCCGGGGAGATTTTTCCGCCAAACGCATCCATAGCAATCTGGTCATCGACACCATCGACGGAGACGCATCCATCGACGACATCAACGGACTGGTGGCCATCGACACCACGCGTGGCGATTTACTCCTGAGACGCGTCAGCGGGGGCATCACCGTTTCAGCCGCTGGCGATATCGACGCAGCGTTTGCCCCCGTCCCCTGGCAGGCATACGAACTAAACGCCGGCGGCGACCTCTTTTGCCGCATTCCCGCAGACACCAACGCAGATATCGACATCACCAGCAAAAGCGGCGTGATACATCTGCAAACATCGCAAAACCCGCACACGCTCACGGAAAATTCGACCCGCTTCACCATCGGTGAAGGCGGCACCGCCATCCGTCTGGAAGCCGGCGGAGAGATTACCCTGATCGACCGGATTTCAGGGCGCGATGGCACTTCTGCAAAAAACGGGGATCTCATCTCGGAAATCAACGACATGACCGAAAACATCATCGAACAGGTTGCCGGGCAAATCGGATCCGGCTTCGACACACTGGAAAACGATCTCGACAGCCACATCAGCCGTAACCCGGCCGGTGCGGAATCCGGCGCATTACCCGAACGGGAAACCGAAGAGTTCCGTCTGCAAATCGAACGCGCCAGAGCCAATGCGGAAAAGCAGGCAAAAGCAGCCGCCAAACGTGCTCAAAGAAAGCTGCAAAAACGCCTGGAAGCTGCACGAAAAAAAGCATTACGCAAGGCAAAAACATCCGCAGCAAGAAAGGCACGAAAAAAGCGCCGGAAAACCGGCGTAGGTATCTGGAAAATAGGGGCAAACCCGCTGCCCGACGACAGCGAACCGGTCTCGGATGAAGAACGCATGATGGTTCTGCAAATGCTGCAAGAGAATACAATCTCGCTCGAACAAGCGGAGAAACTGCTCGCCGCACTGGAAGGGGAGGCAAACGAAGCATGAATTTGCACAAGGAACGCATGCACATTCTCGAGCTAATCGACCGGGGAATCATCACTGCCCAGGACGGCATCCATCTGCTCGAAAGCTTCGATGAAATCCGGATAACAACAGATACAGATTCTTTTGCGGAAAGCGACCCGCAGCAAAGCCCCGCAGAACTCGTTTCTGCACCTGTGCAAACAACCGAAGATGTTGCGGCAAAGAACGAAGCTGTATCTGTAAGTCTCCCCCGAAAACGGCAGCCCCGGCAGCCCGCCACATCCGCACAATCCATCATCAAGCCCAAACTTTGGTGGATACTCCCGTTTTTCATCGGCATTTCGACCGCGCTCGTTTCAGCCGCTTTCATTTGGGAAAGACAAGCCTCCGGCTGGGTGATTCACCGCTCATTTGCGGCATCGCTTTTCCTGATCCTTGGGCTTTTGCTGGCGATTTTCGCCTGGTACAATCGCTATGCGCCTTGGCTGCAACTTCAGGTTTTGAGAAAAGGCAAACCCCCGCTGGTGGTGTTGCGTTTTCCGCTGCTGTTCAAATCTGCCATGTCATTGCGCCGTTATCTGACACGCAAACAATTCATATCGGACACTCGAAGCGCTCAAACCCCGGCTGTTTCACCCGGACACAATCTCGACAGCCATCCTGCTATCACAATCGATCTTGTCGGCAGTCACAGCGGGAATCTGGTTCAATTATTAATCGGATAAATCTTAAGAGGAAATCTTATGGCCACAGCAGAAGAGAGAATCAAAATCCTGAAACTAATCCAGGAAGGAAAAATCACCGCAGAGGAAGGATCGAAATTGCTTGCGGCGCTAAGCAGCAGCAAACGCTCGCAGCGGAAGAAAGTACGCGCTGCCAGCGCCCGCTGGTTTCGGGTGAGAGTCACGGATATAAAAACCGGAAAAGCCAAGGTGAACATCAACCTGCCGCTCAAACTAGTCGATGCTGGCGTCAACATTGCCGCCCAATTCGTCCCGGATATGAATCTAACCAACGTGCAAACGGCAATCAACAGCGCAATCGACGACCATCTCTCCGGCAAGATTATCGACGTCATCGACGAAAAAGACGGCGAGCACGTGGAAATTTACATCGAATGACCTTTCCCGTTACCACGCCGGCCCAAAACACTGCGGACCATGCAGCCTGAGAATAGTCACAAAAAAACCGACCCTGTTCGCTGAAAACAGGGTCGGCACATTGACCTGATTACTCCCAGGCAAACTCAGGGCTGCGGCACAACATACGTTCCGCTGGTGACCAGCTTCCGCTTCCCGTCCCCAAGGTCCTCGTAAATCCGGTAAGTCAAATCGATTTTCATCACCTTCGAAAGCATCCCTTGTGCCGGGCAATAGCGGGTTGCTGACAATTCGATGGCACGTACAGCCGCAGCCTCATCGAGATCATGACCGGTAAAAAGATATTCGATCACCGCTTTGGTAAACACCTTGGGATGGCGTTCGGCCTGCTCGGTGTGAACCTTCACCTCGAAATCCGTAACATCCTGCCGCTTTTTTTTCATGATGGAAATCACGTCCATAGCGGTACAACCGGCAAGGCTGATTGCCATCAATTCCATCGGGCGAAAGCCGTCATTCTTTCCGCCAACGCTCGGGTCTGCGCCCAAAGCCACCGAGAAGCCTGTCTCGGCTGTTCCGGTAAAACTCAGCCCGCCATGCCATTTGGTTTTTGCGTTCAAGATATTTCCTCCGTAGCAATTATTTACCCGTTCCCCGGCTCAAATCCGGAATACCGCAACCGGTAGCGGCAGAGGTCTTACTGTTCGATGATCGGGGTTACGTATTCTTCCAGCATTCCCAGGCTGATAGCGCCCGTCCAAATCAAGCGGGCGGTTCCTTCGCGGTCGAACACAATCGAATTGGGCAGCCCCATCATATTGAACACTCGCAACGACTGATTACCGGGGTCCACCCAAATCGGGTAAGTAATATTACTCGACTTGATGAAAGAGCTTACCTGACTTTGAGGCTCACCGGCTTCGATGCCGATAATCACGAAGTCATCATCCTTGTGCTTTTCGTAATACGCTTCCAGCTCCGGCAGTTCCGCCGTACAAGGCGGGCACCAGGTCGCCCAGTTGTTCACCAGAACAACCTTGCCCAGATAAGCGCTGAGCGAATCTTCCTTTCCTTCCAGATTCTTCAGGTTCAGCTCAGGCGCTTTGAATTCCGTTTTGCGCGGGGTAACGGAAGGCATCCCGTTTGCCAGTTTCATATCCTTCGGATTCCTCTTTGCAGTAGACGCCGTAGAGGACGCAGATGACGCAGGGGAAGAAGCGGGGCTTTGCTTCGGCTTACTTGGCACAACGAAATACACCGCCGCCCCCAACAACACCACCCCCAGGAAAATCAACAGTATCGGCATCCAGGAATTCTTCCGTCTTGCTTTTTTGGTACTCTTGTATCGGTTACCCATTGATTCTTCTCCAAATTTAGTACCTCGCGGCAATCTCCGCAAGGCGTTCGTTTTTTGCAGATATTACAATAATAACATTTCAATGGATTCTACGGGAATCGCTCTCGAGTTTCCCGGCAAGGTACTTTTCGACAGCATCCTGTATCTTTCCCCCGGTCAACAACACTTCGATGCCCAAAGCCTGAGCAATACGATAAGCATTCTCGCCCATACCGCCCGCAATAAGCACCTGACAATCACGAACAGGCTCATATTTATCGTGTGCGCTGAAACGGCCGCGTCCATGCTGGCCGCCGCCTCGCTGCCCGCCGCTATGTGTATGCCGGGGATCCGGATTATACGGCTTTTCGCGTACTTCCTTGCCAACGATCCGGTTATCCTCGACCGAGAACACATGATAAAAAGGAGCAGTCCCGAAATGACTGCTTATCCGTTCACCGTCTTTGGTAACAACCGCAATTTTCACCATCACGACAACCTTGCCTCACCTGAAACCATATCAGGTATCGCTGATTACGACACCAGATTGCTCCGGCCCCGTAATCAGCGAACCGTTTATATTCCAAGGATCTGATCGATTTTCGCCCGATTGAAGCCTACGATAATTTTACCGCCGATATCGATCACAGGCACGCCACTTTGCTTGCTTCTTCGCACCATATCACGCGCACCGGCGCTATCGCGGGAAACATCGACATCCTTGAAAGGAATCCCCCGCTGGCGGAAATACTTCTTTGCCGATTTGCAATGAGGGCATGTTGGCGTAGAGAATACAATAATCCGTGGATACTTTTTCGTTTTTGTCATATCGTTTTCTCCTGATCGTTTTCAATCCATACGCAGCATACATACAATCGAATGGTTTGTTGTTGCAATCCGGGCACCGATCAGTTGTTCAAAGCCCGTTTGATTTCGGCAACCAGGTTCTCTTCGGGAACAGCACCGACAACCTTCGATTTCCCAAAATTGATCGAAGTATCGGGCACACCGCTCACATTATATTGGCTTGAAAGCATCGGGAACTCCGTTGCTTCCACCATTTCAGCCTGAACATTCGGGCTTTCAAGCGCCATCTTGTGTGCCAGAATGACCGCACGCGGGCAGTAAGGGCATGTGGGCGTAACAAATACCTGCAAATGAACCGGCTCCGACAAGCCTTTCAGGAATTCGCGTGTTGCCTCGTTCAACCCGGATTCCCGGCTCGAAACCGTGAGAAGGTCCTGAATCAGCGAGCTGAACTCGTGCCCCGCCGGAATACCGGCATAGCGGATACCATAATCAACCACCTGGGAATCTTCCTTGCCGCCAATCACCAGCCCCGGGGCTTTATCGACGTTGTACTGTTTTGCCAAATCGGCATTTTCAGCAAGGTCATAGACCTGTAAATCAATCAGGTCCGAAAGTTCTGCAACTTCCTGAACCAGCTGTTTGGTATCTTCGCAATAATCGCAATCTTCCTTTTGACCGAAAAACAGAATTTCCACAGGCTCTTTGAGATCAGCGAAAACTTCCTTCACCTGTTTCTTTACATCATCATTCAATAAACTTGCCATAACTAACTCCTTTGTATAATGTGTCCCGACGGGACAGTTTGTCATCTATCAGGTAAAACACCCGGCTAGTGAATAACCGCATTCCGGGCATGTGAGATTCAGCATCCCGTCGTAATCCAGATACCCTTTCCTGCATTTCGGGCACAAATTGCCTGCCTTCAACTCGGCAAGCGGTTTGGTTTCCATTTCATCTTCCAGGCCAAACCGCAGGGAAATCTTTTTCCCGGGAGACTTCTGCTTTCTACGACGTGGTTCTTCCATGGTTTCCTGTCCGGTTTCGGCGAAAAGAAGCCCGTGGAAAGTCTTCTCCACCGGCATTCACCAAATCCCGTATCTTTCAACGCATCCATCCGGCGTATGCCCAAAGCATCAGCGCACAGATGGGATTTCATTGATGCTTTTTCGTGTTTACCATTACTTAGATGCACCGAGACGGGAAAACGTTACATGTTTTTGCCTTCTTTTTCGGATTCTGATGAAACGTTAAGAAACCTTTCGAGGCTCAGGCGCTTGTACAGGCGGGTTTTGACATCTTCGGGAACGCACTCGGCAGTTTTTCTTTCAGAGCGCACAATATAAATCATCTTTCTGAGCGTATCGACAACCACCCGGCAATCCTCGCACTCGGCAATATGCGCCTCGATCTTTGCGCAAAGCGATTCATCGAGTGTCCCGTCTACATACTCCGAGAGGGAAGCCAGCAAATGAACACATTCCGTTTTTTCATTCATCTTTCGAACCCATCAAATCCACTGATTTGCTTTTGATTCTGTTTTGCAATCGCTCACCATAATACGCCGAAAGCAGCTCCCGAAGTTTCATTCGTGCCCTGGACAAGCGTGTTTTCACCGCCGTTTCGGTCAGGTCCAGAATTTCAGCAGTTTGTCGGGTAGAAAGCCCTTCGACATCCCGCAACACAAAAACAACCCGCAGGGAATGCGGCAAAGCCTTGATCCCGTCATCCAGGTGAGCACGTGCTTCGCTCGACATCAATTCGTCTTCCGGCAGACAGCACCAGTCTTCCAGTTCCCTGGGACGCTCGACCCCGTCCTGTGTTTCCAGCGCCTCGTCCATCGAATACACCTGCAATTTTCGGCGGCGGAGGAGCATCAAAGCCTCGTTCGTTGCAATCCGGTAGAGCCATGTGGCGATATTGGAATCGCCCCGAAACTTTGCCAGGTTGTTATACGCCTTGATGAACGTCTCCTGCAACACATCCTCTGCGTCCTGGGAGTTTTGCAGCATTTTCACCGCCATGTGGTAAATCGAACCGGAGTACGCCTCCACGAGGCGGGCAAATGTCTCTTTGTCTCCACTGCGCAAAGTATCGAGATCGAAATGGTTGTTGTTTTTATCGTCAGTCATTTAGATGCACGCTATCATCAAAAGGTTACCGGTTTCCAGGCCCGCTTTCAATTTTACCCTATCCGCAGCCAGCAACGGGCAGAAACAGCCTGCCGATTATGTAAAATCCCGTCCCCGCCCCTTAGAACCGTCTTCCCGGCCGGTTGAAAAAGCCCTTTTCAGAAACTTTTTATTAGTGTAGAATGCCATATCTTTTTGTGAAATATATCACTTGCTCTTTCCGCAAGCGGTTAGTATGCTTGTGTTATCGAACAATATAACGGAAAATTATCCATTATCATTCAAAGGAGAACAACGATTTATGAGCGAAATCAACATTGATGCATTGTTACCCAATGAAATGGCTCGCAGGGCAGAGTACATCGGTGTACGCAAATCTGAGGCGTCATTCATCCAACTATTCTCATTGGCAATTCTCGCCGGTGCATTCATCGCACTGGGTGCTATCTTTGCCACAACGATTGCAACCGGAAGCGCCGGAACGCTTCCCTTCGGTGTAACCAAACTCCTCGTCGGCCTTGTCTTTTGTCTCGGGCTGGTACTCGTCATCGTTGGCGGCGCGGAACTGTTCACCGGCAACAACCTGATCGTGATGGCATGGGCCAGCGGGAAAGTTTCCACCGCCGCATTGCTCAGGAACTGGGGCATCGTCTACCTCGGCAACTTCGTCGGGTCGATTGGCACCGCCTTCCTGATTTTCTTCAGCAAGCAATACACTTTCAGCGGCGGCGGGGTCGGGATGACCGCCCTGAAAATTGCCAACGCCAAAATCGGGCTGGGCTTCACCCAGGCAATTGCGCTGGGCATTTTATGCAACGCCCTGGTTTGTCTGGCAGTCTGGATGACTTTCAGCGCCAGAAGCACCGCCGATAAAATTGCGGCAATCATTTTTCCCATCACCGCATTCGTTGCCGCAGGTTTCGAGCACTGTGTCGCCAATATGTATTTTGTCCCCATCGGCTTGCTCATCAAAGGGCTTGATCCGGCATTCGCAGCCAACACCAACCTGAACCTGCAAAACCTGACCTGGGCGAATTTCTTCCTGAAAAACCTGTTACCTGTTACAATCGGTAATATCATCGGCGGCTCCATTTTCGTGGCTGCAATCTACTGGGTGATTTACCTCAAAAGAGACACCGATTGATTTCATTCGTTCGCTTAGTTACCACAGGAAAGGACAAACAAAATGAAAGCATACGTTTTAATCAATGTACGGACGGGCGAACTGAAAGCGGTTCTTCGCCAACTCAAACGCGCAGAAGGCACCAAAGAAGCCAATATGACTTTCGGGCCCTATGACATTGTCGCTATTGTCGAAGCCAAGGATATCAACGAAGTCGGCCGCATTTTGGCTGAAGTCATTCAGCCAATTCCGGGTATCATCGAAACACTCACTTGCCTCGCCGTAGAAGATTAATACCAGCGTTTGAAGTCTCTCTTATTCTCAAGAACGAAAGGGAAGCCAACCTCGCAGTTGGCTTCCCCCTTTTTAAAACCAGGCGCTACGCAAACGACAAGCAAACAACCTGCTTTCCGGGAAGCAAAGCCACCCCGCCATGCATAACAACGCATCCACCCCCACCAGCCCGCCCGCCCGGCAGGCGTTTCCCGCCCGTCAGCACCCCAAAACCGGCCGTCCTCCCCGCAAACCCGAACGCAAGTCTTGCCCTGAACCCGACAGACGTTGTATAATCATCCCCAGTCTTCACAAGAGTACCCTGCTCAGCCGGGAAAAAGCCAAAGGACCTTTTCAACATTCCCCAATTAAAAAGGAAAACTCATGAAAAAATGGAATCAACCACCAGAAATGCAAATCGACCCCCAAAAGCAATACCGGGCAATCATCGAAACTGCGCGCGGCACAATCGAACTGGAACTATACCCTCAATATGCTCCGATTACAGTAAATAACTTCGTCTTCCTGGCAAAGCAAGGTTTCTATGACGGCGTTTCGTTCCATCGCGTCATCGACAATTTCGTCATTCAGGGCGGCGACCCGACAGGCACAGGTCGGGGCGGTCCCGGATACCAATTCACCGATGAACTCAAAAACAACCCGCTCAAACATGAAACCGGCGTCATTTCGATGGCAAACGCAGGTCCCAACACCAACGGCAGTCAGTTTTTCATCACGCATTCTCCGCAGCCTCATCTCGACGGGAAGCATACGGTTTTCGGTAAAGTCGTGCAAGGAATGGATGTTGTCAACGCTATCACCCAGGGTGACAAAATGATCAAGGTAACCATCCGCGAAGCCTAAGCGAACCCGCAGCAACCGCTCTTGTCATCGTGCAATTGCATCGGGCGCCTGACACAAGCCATTTCAAACCACTACCCGGGAAGAGGCCAGAACCCCTTATGAAAGACACCTCACCAAACCAGCTTACCCAATTCGTCCGCTATATTCTCAACCACACTGTGAAACTCCTCACGCATATCGCATGCAGAATAGACAGCCGCCAGCTGCAAAAAGTCCCGAAGCAGGGACCATTGCTCCTCGCGGTCAACCATATCAACTTCCTCGAAGTACCGCTCGTATACACCCACCTGCTCCCCCGGCCCATCACCGGGTTTGCCAAAGCCGAGGTTTGGGAAAGCAAGTTTCTCGGCTGGCTCTTTTCGTCATGGAATGCAATCCCTGTCAAACGCGGTGAGGCTGATACGGCAGCGATGAAAAAAGGGGTCAAAGCCATCAAGGAAGGCAAGATACTTGCCATCGCACCGGAAGGAACCCGCAGCGGCCATGGAAAGATGCAGCAAGGGCACTCCGGGGTAACCATGCTCGCCTTGTTGAGCAAAGCGCCGATTCAACCTATTGCTTATTACGGCGGCGAACACTTCGCCGAAAACATCAAACATCTGCGCAGAACCGATTTTCACATCGCCGTCGGAAACCCCTTTTATCTGGATGCCCACGGCAAGAAAGTAACCCAGTCCATCCGTAATCAGATGACCGATGAAATCATGTATCAAATTGCTGCGTTGCTTCCTCCGGCTTATCGCGGCATCTATGCAGACCGTTCGAAAGCAACGGAGAATTACCTGCGCTTTATTCCGCCCGGTGAAAGCAACCTGCAATACTGGGACACACCCCCCAACGAGGAAAGCTGATTCCTGCACGTCCGGTTTTGAGAAAAGCGCGGAAAATCCTCTTTCCCCATTAACATGCGGATGTCACACAAACGGGGCTGTCTAAAAAGCAGCCCCGATTCAAAATAAAGAATGAAAAAGGATGGAAGCAAAAAAGTGACCGCCTATTAGCGGTCACTTTGGCGATATTGTGGGCAATACTGAGCAACCCCCACTCAATATTGACCTTATCAACGCCCCTCTTTCTCAGCGATATGGGTAAAGTTTTCTTGGCGGTAAGGCTTTTTCTTCTGATAACGTCTTTTCTGTTCATAAAACGATGACGATTAGCATTGGCTTCAATCTTCGTCCCATCCACAAAGTATTTCTCTAAATCCACTAACCCCATCCCCAATAATTGTTCCACAATCCCATAGAATACTTCTTCCATCACTTCTTTCATCACCACTCCCCGAAAACGGTTGATTGTCCTGTGATCCGGCTGGCTCTTCCCGCTAAACCGCATGTAGTGGATGTCTTCTCTCGGCGCTTTGGCTATCTTTCGGGAAAAGAACGTTTCCTGGGTATATGCATACACGAGTACTTTTAACAGCATTCGGGGATGATAAGCATTGGTTCCCCCTCCTTGTGTACTGCTTCTTGAGCGGCTCAATGTTCAACCGTTCTATCATCTCGTCCACTACCCGCACCAAGTGCCCTTCCGGCAGCATTTCTTCCAGACTCGGGGGGAGCAGCATTGCTTGCTTTGGTGTGTAGGGTTTGATGTTTTGTTTTTTCATCCCCCAACGAGCAACGGGACAAACCAACACGGCAGAATTGACAAAGATTGCCACCTCGTCACTGCTGCCTTAGCCTGCCATCCGGATGAGCAAGCGGAAGATTCAGCATTCATTCTCGGCGCAGATGCTGTTGAGAATGTATCTGGTACAGAGCCGCCTTGAACGCTGGCGGCGAGCACCCCATTGATTGGATGCTCCTGCCACTTCGACATTTTTCATGGCCGGCATCCTCTGGCGCTTGTTGGGAAGATGGTGATGACGAATGTTGTTATCGACTCGGGTTTTTTCGTTATATAATCTTTATTATCACAGCTGACGATAAGGGAGATGCATATGGCGGCAGAGCGATCGAAAAGCGGTTACCTGAGTGACAAATGGACGACCAATGACGCATTGAATTTCAGCGTTTTCAAACCGGCCCTGATGGATATCCTGGAAAACGCGGAGACCCCCCTGACGATTGGTGTGTTCGGTTCCTGGGGGAGCGGAAAAACCAGCCTGCTGCGTATGTTGAACGAGGATATCGAAAAGAAAGGAAATGCACACTTTCGTACGGTTTGGTTTACCGCCTGGAAGTACGATAAGGAAGAAGCTCTTTGGCGTGCTTTCATTCTGCGTGTCATCGATGGGTTATATCCGCACAAGGATGGCAAACGCATTCCTGCGGATGACATCAAGGAT
>CAYWFK010000048.1:0-1425 GCA_964457375.1 uncultured Anaerolineales bacterium | reverse complement strand
AAGGAAGGAATGGAGTATCTGGACCATCTGGCGGACAGCTTGTATCAGAAGGTTGTCTGGCAAGGAGAAGAAACATGGTCGCTGGATGTAGCGAAAAGCGCAAAGGAAATAATCAAACTACCGTTTTGGCTTGCTCTTCATCTGGCGAAAATCGGGAGTGCAGCCAAGGATTTGGGCATTCAGCCGGATTTTGCGGAGTTGATCGGGCGGGAAGCAAAAAACTACTATATGCACCAGCTCGTGTCGATGGAACAATTCGAGAATTCTTTTCAGGATGCGATAGAGAAGAACCTGGGAAAAGACGGTCGCCTGATTGTCTTTGTGGATGATTTGGATCGTTGCCTGCCGGAGAAGGCGATTGAAATTCTTGAAGCGATTAAATTGTTCTTGCATGTGCCGCAGACGGTTTTTGTGCTCGGCATGGATCGGGAAGTTGTGCGGCGGGGCGTGGAAAGCCATTATGGCGTCTATTTGCGCGAGAAAGAAGAAGCGTATAGCGGGCGGCTGCCAATCGACGGGAATGTATATTTACAGAAACTGATTCAAATAACGTTCAATTTGCCGCCTTTGAACGCGGATGGACGTAAAGGTTTCATTGAATCACTTCAAAAGCAAATGTCGAAAGATGCTGCGTTGGACGAGATGACGCGCGAGGTTTTTGCACGGGGCTTGTTCCCTAACCCGCGTCAGGTAAAACGCGCCTTGAATGTCTATCATTTACTGCGGAGAATTGCGGAAGAACAGGAAGTGCGCGGGCTGATTCCGGTGGACAGCATTGCGGGGCCGCTGCTGGCGAAAACGGTTTTGATTCAGAGCCAATGGCCGGAACTGTACGCCCTTTGGTGCCGGTACCCCACAGTGGTTCAAACGCTGGAAGATGAATATGGCAAACGACCGATGACGGATGAAGAAATCATGATGGGTAAGCAGCAAGAAACACTTGGCGGGCCTTCGGCTGATGGGATGAAGCAGGCGGTAGACAACCCCAAAGCTGTTTCTCATCCCCCAAAAGAAGGCGTTTTGGTCCCCTTTTTAAGCAGGCGGCGCGAGTATGCCCTGTTGATGGAAATCCTTAATTTCCCGGAAGAAGTTGGGGATGGAAAGAAGCGGGCGCGTTTTGCAGGATTGACGATCCCGGCATTGCAAGTCTATTTGGGGCTGGCAGGGACTGCCGGGCAAGACGCAGACGAGGAACTCGAAAAGACCTTTTCGTCTGATTGGAACGCACGCTTGCAATCGGGTGATTTGGCATTAATGAATGACGCACTTTCTGGGATTGACGAAAAAGAAGATGACAAGCATGGCCCTTTGCACCGGAAAGCGATACACACTTTGGTGCAAACTGCACACAATGCTGAACTGCCACCGCCGAACAGGGCGGATGCTGCGGATTTGGCGGACAGGTTGGGTTATCAACCCGATGAC
>CAYWFK010000047.1:0-22210 GCA_964457375.1 uncultured Anaerolineales bacterium | reverse complement strand
CGCGCTCGGATTGCAAAATCAGATCGTCCGTTGTCACTTCCTTGCCTGTCATCCCCTGATAGAGCCATGTGTAGTTTTCGAGGTGTTCCGGAACTTTTGCCGGTTCTTCGGTTTGGTTGTTGTTCTCCGGCTGAATATCATTCCAGGGAAGTTTGCACAAGCCGTGCAGGCTGAACCATGTACGCCACATCGGGAAGTAATGTAAGGCTTCTGCCTTGTCTTCGAAGGTCGGGATTTGCTTGTTGACCTGGTCGATGAAAATCAGCCATGCTTCGTCATGCTGGGCGCCTTTGAGTGCCATGGCATAGCCACCCTGTTGTGCCAGAGATTCTTTGGTAATGTATTCCGAGAATTCCAGCCCTTTGGATTCCATCCCGATATCTTGCAGGAAAGCCGCATCTGCGCCGTATTTTTCGGCGAAGATTTGTTTCATACGCCTGACGCCCTGGCCGACAATATGGCCGAACCCTTTGCCTTCTGCCAGCTGGTGCAGCAATTCGAGGACGGCATCAGCGTTTCCCCAGGTGAGATCCAGTCCGCCGGTGCGGTCGATGTCGAGAATGCCTTCCTGATAGCATTCCATCGCAAATGCTACGGAGTTTGCAAAGGAAATCGTGTCGATACCATAGGTATCGCAATAGAAGTTCAATTCCAGCACGGCTTGCGGGTCGAAATTGCCGATGTTGGCGCCCAGACCGGCGGCGGTTTCGTATTCGGGCCCGTCGACAAGCACAGCCTGGCCGGCATAGGGGCCTGTTTTTACATGGAAATGATCGACAGCGTGCGAGCACGATAGTGCGCACCCAACCCAGCAGCCATCAGGAAGCCCTTGGGTAAAGAGACTCTTCCAGACTGTCGAATCGATTTTGTGCGAATCAGGATGTGAACCGTACCGGTAATTATGTACCGGAAGCAGATTGGTTGCATCCATGATTTCAATCAGGTACGGTGTGCCGATTTTGCGCATTTGGTTTTGCTTGTCATCCAGTTCGGTGATTTCACGGTTGATGCGTTTTCCCGCCCGTTGAATCAGCGATAAATCCGCAGGGTTGTTGCTTCGCCCGCTGAGACTGCTGTAATGGACGACGATGGCTTTGATTTTCTTGTCGCGGAAGACAGTGCCGACCCCGCCGCGGGCAGCTTGCTTGACACGTACAGCCTTGCGGCGGATATCGTACCAGCTGATATTCAAACCGGCATACAGGGAGTGTTCTGCGGCTCTGCCGGTGGAAACTACCGAAACATGCCAGCGGTCGCGTTCGCTTTCAGCAACCATTTCTGTCATTTGTTCGGCAAGCAGGTGTGTGTCTAAATCTTCGAGCGGTGCTTCTTCGATGGAAACCTTGCCGTCATCCCCGTCGATGAATATGATGACGTCTTTTTCCGCCTTGCCCTGAATTTCCAAAGCATCCCAGCCGGAGAATTTCAGGTAGGGGCCAAAATAGCCGCCGGAATTGCTGTCGAAAACGGAATTGGTGAGCGGCGATAGTGTTACAACGGTCGATTTGCCTGAACCGGGGTAGGCGGTGTTTCCGCTGATGGGCCCGTTGGCAATCACCAGGGCGTTTTCAGGATCGTTCCAGCGAGTTTTTTCGTTCACTGCGTTCCATAATAACCACAAGGCGAAACCCCGTCCTCCGGTGAACAAGTCTTTCATTTGCTGGGTTACCGGCTTTTCTGTAATTTCTTGGGTCGACAGGTTGATGGACAGGGTGCGGTTGGCATAGCCGCGAAATACGGGTTTGAGATCGTAAGTGTATTCCGCCAGACAGCGGTGAGCTTTTTTCATCTTTTCGATTGTTTTCATTGCCATGTTCTTTCCTCGCTTTTGATGATTGATTTCTGTTTTTTCCTCACAAAATTAATTCCTTGCACGCGTACAGGCTTTGTCGTTTTCTTTCCGGACGGATGAATCCGCATTTTTTCGCAGCTTGTCGGATGCGCTGTCGTGTTTTGGATATTGTGTGTGCGCAATCTTACCAGATTCCGGCAATGGATTTTCGGCACATGGGGCAGTGGCCATCCTGAATGATGTTGCGCACAATTTGATACCCTTGCCGCTCGATGAGCACGGCGCCGCAGCCGGGGCAGCAGGTGTTTTCGCCGGATTCATCAGGCACATTACCGATATATACGTATTGCAGCCCTTCTTCCAACCCGATGTCTCTGGCACGCTGTAAGGTTGCGAGCGGCGTCGGGGGAATATCAGGCATTTTGTAATAAGGGAAGAAACGGCTGATATGCCAGGGGGTATCGGGGCTTAATTCGCGCGAGACGAACCGGGCAGCGTCCCGCAATTCGGCGGGATCGTCGTTGATGCCCGGGATTACCAGTGTGGTTACTTCCAGCCAGATTCCCAAACGTTTCATGGCTTTCATGCTTTCAAGCACCGGTTTCAGGCTGGCTCCGACATAGCGGTGATACGTTTGTTCGCGAAATGCTTTCAGGTCTACGTTGGCTGCATCCAGATAGGGATGGAAAATATCGAGCATTTCGAGTGTCATATAACCGTTCGTGATGAACAAGTTGGCGATGCCTGCCTCGTGTGCCAGGCGGGCGGTATCGTAGGCGTATTCGAAAAAGATCGTTGGCTCTGTGTAGGTGTAGGCAATGCTGCGGCAGCCTGTACTTTGGGCGGCGCTCACAATTTGCTCCGGTGTGGCTGGATAACCGGTAATGAAATCCTGCTCACGGGGCATTTGGGAAATCTCGGCATTTTGGCACCACTTGCAGCGGAAATTGCAGCCCGGCGTGGCAATCGAATAGGCAGCCGATCCGGGGTAAAAATGGAAGAGCGGTTTTTTCTCGATGGGGTCGATATGCCGGGAGATGGTGCGCCCGTAGACGAGTGTGTAGAGTTTTCCCCCGTTGTTCTTGCGTACCCGGCACGTGCCTGTTTTCCCCTCCGGAATTACGCAGTGAAGCGCGCAGAGATTACAACGAACCTTGTTCTCTGCCAGTTTTTCATAGAGCATTGCCTCTTTGATCATCAAGACATTACTCCTGCGTCTTTATCTGTTGTTATCGAACCGGTTGCATCATTCCCCTTGGCGGAAGTAGCTTCCCTTGTGCAGGAAGCAAAAATGCAAACCTTGTTTGCAGCTGTATTCCAGCCTGCCTGATTATTTTATCATGGTTGGCTGTTTCGTGAAAATTCATGAAAGAGGCTGTCGGTGCCTGGTGTAAATCAGGCGGATTTTCTCAGGGAACGAATAATCAGCGGGCGGATTCCTTGATCCCGGGCCTGAGCAGCAGTTGTTCGGCTTCTGTGAAGATATAGGGGCGAATCCATAAGATGCTGGCGACCGATGACAAACCGGAAACTGCGTAAATCATCCCCATGATGACGAATTGGTAGATGGCTGCATAAACGGGGTCTGCACCGGCGAGAATCATTCCGGTCATCAATCCGGGTATCCAAACAATTCCCAGGGAGCGGATTGAGTCGATGCGCGGAATCATGCTGGCGTGTACCGCTGATTGCGCATAGGGGGTAACAATGACCCGCGGATCAGCGCCAAGCGCCAGGCCGGCTTCGATTTCACCGGAATGCGCCATGACGTCGTTGCGGAAGCGGTCGAGCGCCAGTGCTGTCGAGTTCATTGCGTTGGCAATCAACATGCTGCCAACGGGAATGAGCGAGGTCAATGCGGGGTCGATGACCCCCACGAGGGTCATTACCAAAATGACCAGTCCGGCACCAAAAGCAATTCCGTAGAGAGAAGCCAAAAAGGATTTGGGGATGCCGTTGGCGCGGCGTGCAGCGGTCAGACCGGCAGCGAAAACCATGCCGGTCAGGATCAACGCGCCAACCCAGACGGGACCCTGAAAAACCAGTAATAGTACGGAACCGACGGCAACGATTTGTATAAGCCCGCGCAGCAGAGAAATCAGGGTTTCTTTTTCAAGGTGTATCTGCTGCCAGCGGGCGATCATCACCACGATCAGCACGAGCACAGCGGTAATTGCCGCCTGTGCAATGCCGAGCTGAATGGATTCGCTGAAATATTGTTCAAGCATGCAGCACCTCCGTAATTTTCCCGATTTTTATGATGTGCCCGCTTTCGAGAATCATGGCACGCTCGGCGACGCGTGATGCCTGGATTAAGTCGTGTGTAACGATCAGGCAAGTGAGCGTTTGCCGGCGCACGATGCCGAAAATCAGGGATTCGACATCCTGTTTTGTGTCGTCGTCCAGCGCCGAGGTCGGTTCGTCCAGCAGCAGTATTTCGGGATTGTTGGCGAGTGTGCGTGCCAGGGAAACGCGCTGCGCTTCTCCGCCGGAGAGGCGGGCAATATCGCGGTCTGCCCAGCCGGGTAAGCCGACTTGTTCCAGCAAAAAGCGGATCGTTTCCGGTGATACTGTTTCTCCCCGCTGGACGGGTCCATAAGCGATATTTTCCGCAATTGTTCCCGGAAACAGATAAGGGGCTTGCATCACCATCCCGACGCGGCGGCGCAGTTCCCGGGGCGGAATGGTGCGATAGTCGATTCCGTCCAGATAGACATACCCGCTGGTGGGTTCATCGAGCCGGTTGAGCAAACGCAGAAGTGATGATTTGCCTGAGCCGCTTGGCCCGACGATTGCCATGATTTCACCGGAAGCGATGGTGAAATTGATATCTTCGAGCAAAACCTGATCGCCGATTTTTCTTCCGAGATGTTCTGTGCGCAGGGCGGGGATTGCTTCCTGCTTTTCTTCATCTGCCAAATTTGTTTTCATTGCGGGGTGTCAACTCTTTTCTTTTGTGTTCCATACGGATTTTTGCCAGTTTCTCCATTTTACCTGATGGATTGAGAAACGGAGGATCTCTTTGGTAATTCAGGCGTGTTGGAGGCATGCAGGAGGGGTATGTGTTGATTCCCGGTTGCTTTCCGAATAATCCGTTGAGAACCCCTGAAAATATGTTATAATCAATTTGTTATAACAAATACATCATAACAAATGGTTTGTTTTCAACTTGTTTCCAAGGAGTATTGTACATGCCACTCAACCGGAACAGTAAAACCCCGCTTTACGAACAATTGAAACTAACACTTCAAGACCAAATCATGTTGGGGGAATTTACTTATGGGGTGCTTCTTCCCACTGAGATACAACTTTGTGAAAAGTACAATGTCAGCCGCATCACGGTCAGAAAAGCTTTGGAAGAACTTGCCCGGGCAGGGTTGATCGAGCGGGTTCAGGGGAAAGGAACGATTGTCAAGAAGCGCAAACTTGCGCAAACGCGGCTGGAGATAAGCGGTTACAAAGGGATGCTGAGTGCTCAGGGCTTTCAGGTGGGATCACGGTTGCTGGATAAAAAGCTTGTGACCGTTCATGGGAATGAGTCCCTGATTGGCATGTTCGAACTTTCACCGTCGTCTTCTCATGAATTCTGGCTTTTCAGGCGTTTGCGTTACCTGAACAACCAGCCTGCTGCGGTAATGACCAGTTATGTCCGCAAGGAAATGGGGGACAAGATGCTCGAATTTGAATTGGATGCGCCGTCGGTTTCTTTCTTCGAGTTGTTCGAGAAAATTACCAACCGGCCTGTTGTCGACAATGAGGCGGTTTTTACTGCTGTGGGCGCCAGCCCGGATATTGCAGCACTGCTTCATTCACCTATTGGCGCACCGCTGATTTGGGCTCAGGGGGTATCACGCATTGAGCCTCATATTCCTATCGAAGTTAACTATTCGTTCTATCTGGGCGATAAATTCCAGTTCGTAGCTAGGTATTACCGCACACAAAGCGGTGATATCGGCAAACAAATCCTGTAAACACGGGAGGAAAGTGATTTGGCGATGAAAGGAGGTAACTGATAGCATACACGATTCCTTTGGATTAAATGATGAAAGCCAAATTATTCGGAGGTTAAAATGAGGAAGTTGAAGTTTATCAGCATCACGATGTTGTTGATCCTCGGTTTGTTAATGGCAGGATGCGCCCCCAAAACTGCCCCGACAAAGGAAGCACCTGAAAAAGCGCCAGCCAAAGAAGCGACAGAACCGGCTTCGCCGGCAGAGAAAGAGCCCGTTGTTCTCCATTTTCTGAAAATCAGCGATGAACTGGAAGCAAAAGCATTTGCAGAGATGGTCGAAGAATTCCATACTATCGATGGCGGCAAATGGGCTTATGTTACTGTGGAGTATGACGCCAAACCATTTGCTGAATTGTTCCCGAGCATCGAAAAAGCCGTTGCAACGGGTTCCGCCGTCGATATCGTTCAGGCTGACGGCCCCGATGTGAAGCATTTTGCGTATAACGGTGTTTTGAAAGATTTGACGGATTACTTCAGCGAAGAAGAATTGAAACTATGGGCACCGCAATCGATCATCGAAGGTTCGATGAACGGGCGGTTTTATGGTCCCCCGGAAGTGCAATCTTGCCAGCTGATGTGGTTCAACAAAGATATGCTCGACGAAGCCGGTATCGATTATTCGGATCCGGCAGGATGGACGTATGGACCGGATGGTACCGGATTACCGAACTGGCAAAAACTGACCCAAGACAAAGATGGCGATGGTACGCCGGAGGTTTTCGGGCTGGAAACAGAAGGTCCTTGGGATTATTTCCAGCACATACCTGCGCGCTCGAATGGAGAACCCGGCTCTCCGACTTACAAAGGAATTGGAGATGACGGGCTGACCTTTGTCGGGTATTTCGATACACCGGAAGCCATCGAGGCTTATCAGTTCATGCAGGATATGGTCTATAAATACAAGGTCATGTCCGCTGAGTTTGTTCCCAATCAAATGCTTTCCGGTCTGGCTGCCACAACGGTATATCAGGATATGATTGTGGGCACCCAGAAAGACCAGTTCCCGGATTTCAATATGGGCGGAATGGAACCACCGTATTTCAAGACGCCGCTTTGCCAAACCGGTTCGTGGCATTATGGTATCACTGCCAACACCAAGCATTTCGAAGAAGCGCTGGCGTTTGTCAAGTTTGCTTCCAGCGATGCCGGGGCAAAGTATATCTGGAAATACAAGAATCAGCTGCCCGCGAATGTCAATTTGTACAATACAATCGAAGAATTCTCGGATCCGGCAAACCCGCGCAGTTTGATGGCGAATTTCTTCTCCAAGTATGGTGTTCCTCGTATCATTACGCCAGGCTATACCGAATATAGTGCGCTCTTCACTCAATTCTGGTCAAGTTTGATGGCGGGTGAAGAGGATGTCGCCGGGCTTACGCATGAATATGCAAAACTGATGGAAGAAGCTGTAGCCAAGTATAAAGGCTGGCAAGATAAATAAACCATCCGCGTAGCCCAACAGGAATCTATGGGCTCATCATTTCCCCTGTCCATAGATTCCTTCTCTCATTTTCGTCTACCCATTCTTTTCAATCGAGATGAACTCATATTATGGCTATCCAAAATAAGATTCCGCTAATCAATGTTGGTGCTTCATTGAAGCAGCGAAAGATCAAGCAATACCTGATATCTTTCTTATTTGTGCTGCCGGCATTGATCAACTTTCTGATTTTTCGGTATTATCCGATTATCTGGTCAGCAAGAGCCAGTTTCTGGCGGTATAGTCTGCTGGGAGGATTTCAGGGGTTTGTCGGATGGGATAACTTCATTCGGCTGTTTCACGATCCGTATTTTTGGCAGAGTATGGGGGTTACCGTCAAATATTTCGTGATGTATGTTCCTTCGGTTGTCTTGCTTGCTTTGGCGCTGGCGGTTTTCTCCAACCAGAAAAAACCGGGGATGGAAGCTATCCGCGCCCTGATTTTCATTCCGGTGGTAACGTCATTCGTTGTGGTTTCGATTATCTGGGGAATGCTGCTGAACAAAGATGTCGGTCTGGTGAACGGGGTGTTGCAGACCTTTGGTTTGCCCCGAATCTCTTTTTTGATGAACAAGCATAATGCTCTTCCGACGATCGTTTTGATTTCGATTTGGAAGAATGTGGGGTACAGTGTGATTGTTCTTGTGGCGGGGTTGAAGGGTGTGCCAAATGAATTTTACGAGGCGTCGATTGTGGATGGCGCCAATGGCTGGCAGCAGTTTTGGCATATCACCATCCCGATGATCAGCCGGCAGCTGATGTTTGTTATCGTGTGGGCAACCTTGGCGGCATTTCAGGTTTTCATCCCGATTTATTCGCTGACCAACGGAGGTCCCAGCCGGGCAACGAATGTGATTGTTTATTACATTTATTCGAAAGCATTCAAGTTCGGAGAAATGGGGTATGCATCGGCAATGTCGATCGTTTTGCTGCTGATTATCTTGCTTGTCAGCGTTTTTCAAATGCGCCTGTTCAAGCGCGATTATTGATGACATAGGAGGCGGATGTTATGACCATCGAGAAAAAACATGAATCCCGTCAGGCAGCTATCCGTATCCTGAATCGCGAGATTTCCAGAAAGAGAGCGTTCAATTCTGTGCTGACCGGTTTCGTGTATGTAGTGATTATTTTGGTGTTTGCTTCTCCGATGATATATGTCGTTGGAAACAGCATGCGCGATTCCCAGGCAATCTGGAATAATGCTTTTCCCGTTTCGTGGAAGACGTTCATTCCTTATGACGGGGTTTCGCTGAAAAACTATATGCAAACGCTGGGAATTGGTACGGTGGCGAAGGGGTTGGGAATGGACATCAGTCAAAACTTGTTCATCTCTCTGGCGTCTTCGGTGTGTGTTGTCTCTTCTTCACTGCTTTTCAATACATCGGCGGCATATTTCTTTGGCAGGCTGAAATTTCCGGGGAAGAAGTACTTGCTTATCTTCGTGGTGGCAACGATGATGATTCCCCAGCAGGTAGTCATTGTGCCGCTTTACATCGTTGCGAACAAACTGCATTTGATCAATACGTTTTGGGCTTTGGTCGTTCCCTGGTATTCCAGCCCGTTTATTGTCTTTCTGCTGACGCAGTTCATGTCCGATTTGCCTTATGAATATGACGAGGCGGCGTTGATCGACGGAGCAAACCAATGGGGAATTCTGTGGAAAGTGATAATTCCCAACATTGTTCCGGGGCTGATTACGGTTTCATTACTGGAATTTCAATTCATCTGGAACGAATTTTATTGGCCCCTGATTGCAGTCAGCAGCACGAAACTTTACCCTGTGCAAGTGGCGGTTGCCTCCCAGTTTACGGAGAGCGGCCCGAATTGGGGAGTGGTATTTGCTGCAATGACCCTTGCTTCCTTGCCGGTCATCATTTTGTTCCTTTTCCTGCAGCGCTATTTCTACGAAAGTGTGGCGATGACAGGGGTCAAGGGATGATGCAGGCTACATGCCCGCATGTTGTCGTAACGATGTGTTTGTTGTAATCGTCGGTTTATCAGTATTGTCGGTTGAAGTTATTGATGTATTAAATTTTCAGGAGTGTACTTATGAGCGTTTTTTCCAACTTGGGTAACAAAAAAATCGTCATCGGATTGGTTCATCTCAAACCGTTGCCCGGTACGCCTTATTATGAAGAAGGCGGGTTTGAAGAATCGATGGAGAAGGCACTTGCGGACGTTCAGGCTTTGTCGGGCGGCGGGGCGGATGGCTGCCTGATTCAAACCGTAGACCGGGTTTACCCGGCGGGCGATGAAGCGGATTATGCACGTGTTGCCGCAATCAGCCTGATTACGCATGAAGTGAAAAAAGCGGTTGGCGCGGATTTCATCATCGGTGTCCAGCTGATGTGGAACGGGATTACTCCTTCGCTGGCGGTTGCCAAGGTTTGCGGGGCAGCGTTTACCCGTTGCACGGCTTTGATTGGCACGACAGCCTCTCCGTTCGGCTTGGTCGAAGCCAATCCGCACAAGGTGCAGCAGTATCGGCGTCAGATTGGTGCGCAGGATGTCGCCATGATTGCCGAAATCGAAGGCTATCATGCGAAATGGCTGGGCGGGGAAGTGCCGCTGACGTATAAAGTGCAAATGGCAAAGATGGCTGGTGCGGATGCTGTCGAGGTGATGCATGCTGATGAGGAAGCGAACAACCGTATGGTTTATGACATCAAAAAGGCTTTCCCGTCGATGCCCGTTGTGCTTGGCGGAAAAACCAATCTCGAAAATGTCTCGCGGCGAATGAAAAATGCGGATGCCGTGCTGGTAGGCTCGTGTTTCGAAAACAAACATTGGGGCGGGTCTATCGATCAGTCGATTGTCAAAGAATATGTATCCATTGTCCGATCCCTGGAAAAATAAGAAGCGGAGGAAAGTATGCTGCCTAATATGAGACCGGAATTGATTCTTGACCAGATGAAAACGCTGGGAGATATCCACCGGGAAAGTTTTCCGGAAATCGATAACAATGCTCGCCTGAGTTTGAGCGCGCTGGAGTTCGAATCCGTTCACCGGGTTTATGCTGTTGGAGACGGAGATTCTTATCATGCTGCTCTGGCATCCGAGATGGCTTTCAATGAGTATGCCCGGATCGATTATCGTCCTCAATCCGCAATGAAATTTCTGGAATATAGTGCGGATTATATTCCTGTGGCTTTTCCCCGCGATACGCTGGTTGTCGGTATTTCCGCATCAGGTGGTTCTTCGAGAGTGGTTCAATCGCTTGAGCGGGCAAAGCGTGTCAGCAATCAGATTGTGACTGCCGGGCTGGTGGGTAACCCGGATTCGCGGGTTGCCAATGCGGCAGACAAAGTGATTTCAGTCAGCATCCCTGAACTGGGACGTGCACCCGGCATTCGCACTTATGCGGCTTCTTTGATGGGACTGACTGCGTTGGCAATTCGCATCGGGGAGATCAAACGAAAACTCACGATGGAAAAAGCGAATGCATTGCGTGAGGAAATCGTTGCCATGGCGGAGGCTGTCGATGAGACTTACCGCGTGTCTTTTGAACCGGCACAAAAAGCCGCTGATATTTGCAAAGACGCCCCTTTCATTTCTTACGTAGGCAGCGGGCCTTCTTTTGGCACGGCGTTCTTCTCCGGCGCCAAGGTGGTTGAATCGGCGGGAATCTTTTCTGTTGCGCAGGACCCCGAGGAATGGGCGCATGTCGAACGGTTTTGTTACCCGCTGGATTTCCCCGTATTCATGATTGCTCCGCCGGGAAAAGGGTATTGGCGCTCAGTGGAACTGGCAAAAGCGGTGAAACTGCTGGGGCATCCCTTGATTGCCGTTGTGGAAGACGGGGATAAGGATGTGGCACAATATGCTGATGTCGTGCTCCCGGTCATGGGAAAACCGGCGGAACCTTTGTCTCCCTTGCTTTATTATGTTCCCGGTACGACGATGGCGTATTTCCTGACCAGGCATCTTGGACGATCGCTGTTCATGACCGATAACGAAAAAGTCATGAAAGTTCGTGAAGAAATGAATCGCCAGATTCGAGGTTGATATGTTCAAAGAAATCGTTTTCGAAACCAGTGGTGTGCAATCCTGGATCGATTTGACGAAGCATGTGCGGGATGCGGTCGAAGCATGCGGTGTGGATGAAGGCTTGTGTTGTGTTTATAATCCGCATACGACGGCGGGGGTGTTCGTGAATTCTTATCTTGATCCGAATACCCCGAAGGATATTTTGCACGAGTGGGACCGTTTGATTCCCACCCGCTTCGATTTCCACCATCAGTTTGATACCCCGTCGGATGCTGCCGGACATGTGAAATCGTCCTTGATGGGCACAGAAGTTACTTTGATTATCCATCAGGGCGAACTGATGCTGGGGCATTCCCAGGGGATTCTCTTTGCTGAATTCGATGGGCCGCGCAGGCGGCGCGTTTTCGTGAAAATTGTGGCCGGGTAGCAAGGAGAAAAAGCATGGTTGATTATGTCATTTATGGCAAGATCATCATCGATGATATTCAATTGCGAAATGGCGAGATACGGAGGAATATCCTGGGGGGCGGCGGTCCGCAAGGTGCTTTCGGCGCGAGATTATGGGATTCTTCGGTGGGCTTGCTCACAAGGTCGGGCGCAGATATCGACCCGAAAATACAAGCGGATTTGGAAGCGATCCGGGTCGATTTAAGCGGCTGGGTGAAGTATGATGACTTGCCGACACCTCACGGTTTGATGGCGTATGATGAAAATGAATATGTCATTGGTGGTATCAACTTCGAAAAGCGGAAAGAAGCGTTCATGCGGAAAATGGGTATCATGCTTTCGCGGGCGATTGCCGTTCCGGATTCGTACCGGACACCGCGGGTGATTCACCTCATCACCGAGTATGCACACGAACCGATGGTGGAAACCGCTTTGCGGATGAAAGAGCAGGGTACGTTGTTTTCTTTGGAGCCGTTGATCGATTATCATGACTGGACGAATCGGGAGGACATGACGGCTTGTTTGACGGATGTCGATATTGTCACACCGGATTGGCCTTCTGCCAGCGGAATTGCCCATTCCGATGACCCCAGGCAGGTGTTGACATATTGGAGCAAACTCGGCGCGGGCATGGTTGCAATCCGGCATGGTGCCCGCGGGTCTTATGTTTGGGATAGGCAGCATGACAAGATGTGGCATATCCCGATTTTCAAAGTGGAAACGGTAGACCCGACAGGGTGCGGGAACAGCTATGGCGGTGGATTGTGTGTCGGATGGGACAAACACCGCGATGCACGGCTGGCAGGCTGCTGCGCTACGGTTTCTGCTTCTTTCCTTGCCGGTAGCGTAGGTGTGCCGAAAATGACAGAGGCCCTTGAGCAGGAAGCACAACAACGGCTGGAGGCGTTATTGTCGCTGGTCAAGCCGTTGTGAGATTGTTGTCTTCTGCGCGGTTTTACGGAATTCCGATAAAATCGGGCTGCACCTTTTTTCGCGGGAGTAATCGATGAGCCATGGTTTGACGATCGAAACCAGAAACCTGACCAAGCATTATGGCAATTTTACCGCTGTCGACCGGTTGAACTTGCGGATTGACGCCGGGGATAGTTACGGTTTTCTCGGGCCAAATGGTGCGGGCAAGACGACGACCTTGATGATGATCCTTGGGCTTTTACAACCCAGTGAAGGCGAGGTATTCATCGATGGCGAATTGATTGCCAGCGATGCTTTCGAAATCAAGCGCCGTATCGGGTTTGTCCCTGAGTATCAAACGTTTTACGAGGAAATGAGTGCCTGGGAGTATCTTCTGTTTTTTGGGGAGGTCTATGGTGTTACCTTTCCTGAGAAGCACGGCAGAAGATTGCTGGAACACCTGGGATTGTGGGAATGGCGGGATGTGCTCATCAGCGGGTTTTCCAACGGAATGAAGCGGAAATTGGGTTTTGCCCGTGCCATGATTCATTCACCGGATCTTTTGATTTTGGATGAGCCGATTGCAGGGCTGGACCCTATGGGGATTATTCAGGTGCGGGAGCTGCTGCTGGCTGAGAGAAAGCGAGGCTGTACTTTGCTGATTTCATCCCATATTCTTTCGGAAGTCGAGAAAACGGTGGATACCGTGGGTATTCTCTCCGGCGGAAAACTGGTTTGGCAAAACCCGATGGCTGATTTGCAGCATTGGGTCTCCGGAAAACAGGAGGTCCGGATTACTTTGGCGCGTTTGGATGATGAAACCATCGCTGCTTTCAATGCCTTGCCGTTCGTTCAGCATGTGACCGTCGACGGAAACTCTTTGCGGCTGGTGATGGATTCCGCACGGGATTACCGGGAAGACATCAGCCGGTTTATCTTCGGGAGAAAACTGGTGTTGCTTGAGATGAAAGAGGAGAAAACGACTTTGGAAGAAGCATTTGTCAGGATTACGGAAAAACATTTGCATTCCTTGCCGGGAGCGAACGGAGACACGGCTTGATGAAAACTCAGGCGAAAAACCTTTATCGGGCACATGCTGTTACTGTCTTGCAAAAGAGAATGAGCCGGAGCAAGTTCTGGGGATGGGGTATCTTTGTGACGATGAGCATTGCTTTTGGCGTCTCATCTGTTTTGCTGGTCAATATCATTCGTTTTGGCCGGATGAATCTGCTTTTGGTGAGCAAACAGCCCTTGCTGCTGCCTGTTTTGATCAATGCAGTGATGGTTTCCTTGTATCTTGCCCTGCTTGCTTCTTTGGATGTGACGCGGGAATATACCAGCGGTACGCTGGAAACGTTGATGGCGGGCCCGGTGGATGAATTTTCTTTTCTTGCCGGAATCATGGCAGCAATGATGAAGGTTTTTCTTGTAACGCTGCTGATGGCATTGGTCTGGGCTTATTTTTGCGCATGGGCGCTCAATTTTTCGATCAATCTGGATATTGCCGGTTTGCTTTTTACGACGTTGTTCATGGCGGGGGAAATCATTGCCTTCGGACTTCTGACGGCCGTATGGGGCGGCAAACGAAAACATGCCCTGGTTTATTTCATCATGATCGTTTTGTTCGTCGGGGGTGTGCAGCTGGCTGATTTCATCGTTGCCGGGATGGTGCAGTTTGGCGGCGCGAAGTCTGCCGGTTCGCTGATTTATTTACGCAACGTGCTGGAAACGATTTATCGGCTCCTGCGCTGGGTTTCGCCTTATTCACAGGTACGCACAGCAATGCAGGCGTTTCTTGACCGGCGTGTTCTCGCTTTTCTGTTTTCGATGGGAAGCATGGCGCTGGAAGCGGTTGTTTTCTTTGCCGGCAGTGTGCTGATTTTGAAGAGAAAAGGGACGCGAGGCACACGATGAGATTGATACCCGAAAGATACGGCAGGTTGTTCGCACTTGTTTTTCTTGTCCTCATTGCCTTTTTATTGCCATCCGGAACGCTGGCTGCCGATTCCGGGGGGAACATCCGCTTTGTTTACGGAACGAACCATTTCAATGGGGTAACTTATAGCAGCGCGCTGATTCCGCCGGCTGTCGATAACGTTTATTTGCTGGCTGATGAAACGAGCATGGTCGCAGCGCGTTTTACGGAAGTGTATTATTGGCCGCTGACCAATGAATACAAAGCGAATTGGGATAAAGCAAACGTCAATGTGGATGGTACGTTGGAAATTATCCAAAACGGGCGGGTCTTGCAATCCCTTTCCCGTACCCGCTATGTGATTCAATATGATTATTATGACAAGGTTGACACCATTCGCCTATATACCGGGGATGATGCGGTTGCTGCACGAAAGCGTTTTGAAGAAAAACAGGCAAAATACAGGGACGGTTTATATCAATATTACCAAAAACTGAACGCTTATCAGGCGGCATACCAGAGTGCTTTGACTAAATTGCAGAAAGGGGAAATTTCTGCCGGGGAAATGCCGATACCACCGCAACCTTTGAAGGATCTTTCTCTGTTTTCCACGAATCTCTTATGGGGATTTCCGGTTGATTTGCCTGCCGGGAATTACACGATCCGCTTGAGACTTCCTGACGGTACTATCCAGCCTGACAGCGAAAAAACGCTGACCGTATTCGAAGCGATTCGGGATGGCATTGGATATAGCCTGGTTGCTGCTGAACGCTGGAATTCGCCCGAGCGTTCCAACGAGGAAAGCGAAGTTGTTTACAGCCTGAAAGGGGAAACGGTTTATATTCAGCCCTGGCATCAGAAACAATACAATCAGTTGTTTTACATGCGCATGAACGCCCCGCAGGACGACAAAGCCAGCAGGGAAAAGGAAATCTGGGTGCCATTCAGGCAGGCTGATGATTACACATTGCAGGTTGAATGCAGGAAGCAGACCGACCGGCTGGCGCTAAAAGAGTATTTCGTGAAGCAGAAAAAAGGTGCCAAACTGGGGTACGATATCGTGCCTTTCGACCCAGCAAACATGGAGAAGGCGACATTCTCTGCATTCGAATTTTCGCCGAAAACAGCAGGCGGTGTTTGTCAGTGGTATTGTGTCGATGCTGCCGGCAGGGAAGTGCCGATGAGCCGGCGTGAATACCGGATATTAAAGACGGATAACGGCCGGTTGATTGTCCTTGTCAGTTTTCTGCCGATGCTGATTGGCCTGGGCGCCGTTTATCTCCGCCGGAAACAAGTACGAAAGCTCAAAGTAATCGACGGATGATTTTCATCCGGTTGCCTTTTGTTCCTTGTTCCGGGCGAACCTCCGGGAAGAATAGGGGTTAATCATCGTGGGCAGTGGCGTACCGGATGTTTTTCCCCGGTGACAGCTCGGATGAAAACGGGTTACCCGGACGTTGTACTGCAATCATTCCGCAAGGGTATCTTGCAGACAGACAAAGGAATAATACCTTCATGATTCAAAGCAGAGCCAAAGCAATTATCGTTACTCTGGTCATTTTGTTCGGAATGTCCTTCGGGACTGTCTTGGCAAAAAAAACGTATACTTCGGTTTCACCTGCCACTTTTCTTTACATGTGCCTGTTGATTGGTATGGCAACCATGGCACTTTATACTTTCGCTATCCGCCGTGAACGTGTTCCATGGGATTTGATGACGCCGAAAATTTGGGTGTATGTTTTCGAGATTGCGTTTTTCAATTTTGTGACCGGCACATTGATTTTGTTCTCGCTGCAATATATGCCCGCAACGACGAATACTTACATCACGAATTTCATCGGGTTCATTACCATGGGGATGAGTATTGTCATCCTCAAGGAACATCCCAGTGTTTTTCAGGTTTTGGGGGCGGTGATTGCATTCTCAGGGTTGAGAATGTTTTTTCCGGAATTGCCCAAGAGTGGGGAAATGCTCGGAATCGTGATGATTTTGATTGCGATAACGGGGATTGCTTTCACGAACAATATTGCCCGCAAACTTGCTATCGAAACGGAAAACAGGATTAGCAACAATATCATTTCGACACTGGCTATTCTCATTGGCGGTTCGATTGCCGTTGTCATTTATGTTGCCATCGATGGTTTTCCGCCGGTTGTGCCGACGCTGGCGGATTGGGGCGTGATTTTGTACACGGGCATCTTTTCCCGTGCTATCGGGCTGACTGCCTGGAATTTAATTCTCCGCACGCTGCGTTCTTATGAAGCCAGTATTTTGGGGGCATCGACGGTGATTTGGACGTCGCTTCTGGCTGTGTTGATTTTGAAAGAGACTTTGATGATGCATCAGATTTTTGCCATCAGCATGATGCTGGTCGGGTTGGCACTTGTTCAGGTCCGGAGCGGATCTTTCGGTAGTTTGTTGGCGCGTGTGCGCCGTTGACGAACAAGAATATGGTTTTCGGCAGGTATCTGCAAGGAGCAGCCATAATGCCCGGTTTTGTTCCGTGTCATGTAAATTAGATTTTTGTGCGGTGTGATGTGATCCGAAATCGTTTGAGAACCCCGGGTTCGGTTACGTTCTGGGATGTGATACTTCTTTCTTTCAGGCTGTTTTATCACCGGATTCTATTCTGGATACGGCTGAATTTCAGGAGTTTTCTCATTGCTTTGCCATTGGTAACAGCCCCCGGAGCAGCGGCTGCTTTGTATGCTGTGGCCGCGGAGTGCCTGAAAGATCCGGAAGGGATACGGGTCGATCCGTACAGGGAGATGAAGCAAAAATTCGGGCGGCTTGTATTTCGTGCTTTCCAACTGTTTATCGTCAAGTGGGGCAGTCTGTTCGTGATTTTGGTTTCCATGGTTTTTTGGGGCAGACGTGAAGTTTGGTGGCTGCGAAGCGTATATCTCATTGGTCTGTATGCTCTGGTGATGTGGCTGCTTGCCGAGAATTACCTTTACCCCCTGCTGGCAGCAAACCCGGAAGCCTCGGTGTTTCAGGTTGTCAAACGCTCGGTATTGTTGGTGGTCTCTCATCCGTTCGAGTCCCTTATTTTGGCGTTGGTCTCGGATTTGCTTTTGTTTTTCGGCTTGATTCTGATGGGGCCTGTAATGCTGGTTGTGCCGGTGCTGCAAGCCGTCTTGCGGATTCAAATGGTCTGGTTTCTTACGGATGAACTCATTCCGGGGTTTATCGACCCCGTGGAGTATATCAATCAATGCGGTTGATCCCTCTGCTTCCGGATTGGGGCTCCTGAGCAGCAGGTCAGGAAGAAAAAGGTGAAATAATGAATATGGACCCGGCATTACCATATGGATTGGCAATTTTCATGGGGCTGCTGGCACCGGCTATGTGGGGGTCGTGGTTTATTACTTTGAAGTATCTGGGGGACTACCCGTTGGAAGCGTTTTACATTACCTTGTTTGTTACATCGATGGTTCTCGTTTGGGGGCTGGGCTTTTTGTTGGATGGCAGCGCGTTCATCGGTAATATGCAGGCGGTTTATGCAGCCGATCCATGGCGCTTGTATGTGACCTTTCTTTGCGGTGTTCTCTACGTTACCGGTATGCAGCTTTCACTACGGGTGATGCAAATCATCGGGCTTGCGGTATCACAACCGTTACAGGCATCGATCAATGTCATCGTCGGGACGTTTTTATCCGGGTTGATTGGCGGAATGCCGGCAGGGTTGACGGTGGGCAGGGTGTCATTGGCGATTGTTTTATTGCTGGGGGCGATTGTCCTTACCTGGGTGGCAGGGCAAATGCGAAACAAGGCACAGGCACGGGCGCAGGTGGATACTGGGCTTTCCAAGGATCCGCGGGAAATCTCCAAAGCAGTGGTAATGCTGGTGGCCGCCTCGTTTTTCGTTCCGGCATATACGATTGCCTTGTCATACGGGCTGCATTCGATTACCCAGCCAAACGGGATGGCAGTGATGCCTTTCATGGGGGTGCTTTGTGGCGGGGCGTTCGTCGGGGCGCTGCTGAATAGCGGCATCACGCTAACGGTGAAGAAACAGTGGGGTGTATTTCTGCGGTACGGCATCAAAACACATTTTTTGGGTGTGATTGCCGGCCTGGCTCATTACGGGGGTAACATCATTCATACTTTTGCAACCCGTAATTTGAGTGCAGTCGTTGCCTGGCCTCTTGGAATTACCGGTGGTTTATGGACGCAATTGTGGGGGTTGTATTACGGGGAATTCGAAGGTTCGCCGAGAAAAGCCTACGTCCTTCTTTTCAGCGGGTTGCTGTGTTACCTGATTGGCGTATTTGTCATTTCCAATATCCTTTGAGAACACCAGTAAGCCCGGAATGGTGTGTCATAATTTGGGCATTTTTACGTTTCTTTCCTGTGTGCTTGCTGTTTTGCGGCAACCGTTGGCGCTTATCCGGTAAGTGGATTTGTGCTATACTTGTTTCATGGAAGAAAAGCTGTCTGTCTGGCATCAATGGGCTGATGATTTGTGCAGATGGGGTGTTCAGGACTTCATCTCAGTGTTTCTGGACGCTCTGGGCCCGTTTTCGGTTGTGCTCGGAGAGATACTTTATGTTTTTCAGCCGTTTTTGAAGCCAATAATGCCGGGCAGAAATATCCTTTACATGGCTGATTTATTGACGGATCCGTCGGAAACGACCGAGTTTCTCGAACTGATCAGGTCTATCGACGGTTGAGCAGATACGTGCTGCGGTTTGGTTTGGAATCTCAGAATGCTTATGAACGATACAACGGGTAAGGGGCTTTCCTGATGGATTTAATTCGTTTGGCAGGATTTATTTTTGTCTTTGTTTTCTTCGGGCTAAGTGTCATATTCATTGCCCTCCGAAGGCGCGGTTTCGGGTTCGTGCTTCGGGATATTCCTGCTTTCATAAAAATCAAGGAAGCAATCAACAGCTCCGTGGAAACGGGGTCGCGTTTGCATCTTTCGCTGGGAAGCGGAGGAATTATCGGCATGGAAAACGCACCGGCATTGGTCGGGTTCTCGATGCTTGAAAGAGTCGCCCGGCTGGCTTCGGAAAGCGATAAACCGCCGTTGACGACTTCCGGAAATGCGTCCTTGACGATTTTGTCGCAGGATACATTGAACAGTACATACAAGGATATGGGATTGACAAACCGTACTGATCCGGTTGCCAACAGGATTACCGGATTTACCCCGTTTTCGTATGTTGCCGGTGTCATGCCTATTGTGCTCGATGAACAGCTTTCGACGAATATCCTCATTGGTCATTATGCCGGGGAAATCGCCTTGATCAACGATGCCAGCAGCAGAAAGGGCGTGTTGACAATTGCCGGTACCGATGATGTTGCCGGACAGGCGATTGCTTTTGCAACAGCAGATGAACCGTTGATCGGTGAAGAACTTTTTGCCGGCAGTGCATACCTTACTCCCGACCCTTTGCATAATGCCAGTTTGCTGGCGGAAGATGTGATGCGTTGGCTGGTTGTTGTCGGTATTTTGCTCGGAATTGTTATCAACATATTTGGAATGGATCAGTTATTGACAAGTATACTGGGAAGATAATCGTGAAATCGAGGATTAAGGCACCTTTTTCTGCGGCAATTGCAATTGGGGTGGGTATTGTTGTGCTCACCGGTTATTTTTGGGGGATGTATATTGACCAGTCTCCGAATTTACTTGGCGTTTTGCGAACATCACTCGTTGATGTCGCTGTTGTGCTTGCCGGGGTGACGCTGTTGATTGGGATTGTTAATTTGATCTCTGTGCATGCCGCGAAGATGCAAAAAGGGGAGAATGAATTTTTTTCCTTCGTTTTGATTGCTTCTCTTGTGCTGACTTTGCTGACCGGCGCTTACGATATGCTTAACGCCTATTTTCTTGGCAAGCCGAATATGCAGGGGACGTTATGGATTTTCGACAATATCCAGCTGCCAATCGAAATGAGTCTGATGGCTGTTTTGACTGTCAGCTTGACCTATGCCTTGGTAAGGTTGCTGCGTTATCGAATTACTTTCATGAAGGCGGTGTTCAGCGGAGTGGTTTTCCTGATGATCGTGGGGATGATTCCTGTCGTCGTTTCGAAAGCCGGTGCTCTGGCGGATTTGCGTTTGTGGATCGTTCAGGTGCTTTCTATTGGGGGGGCACGCGGTGTTCTGCTGGGGGTAGCATTGGGAACAGTGGCAACCGGCATACGGATTCTCATCGGCGGTGAACGCCCGTACGGAGGAGGTTGATTTTGGCACAAATTCGTTGTCCAATGTGCGGAAAACTAAATCCGGAGAATCTGGACGTTTGCCAGTTTTGCGAAGCACGGCTCAAACCGCTGATTGCCAATACCGAAGACGCTTCTTCGAATCAGCCTGAACATACGACCCCGCTGGGGAAAAAAGGTACAGGGGAAAAAAACAACAAGGAACGGGGATTCACCGATTGGTTGTATTCTCTTGCGGATACAGATGATGAAACGGGTGCGGAACATGGCGGGAAGGAAGAAGCGGATAGCCCACCAAAAACCCCGGAGAATCAGCTGGAATGGGCAAGCCGTTTGCGGCAGGATGCCGAAACAGATGAAAATGTTGATGGTAATGGGAACGAGCAATCGATTTCAGATGGCGCAGATGTTTTGCCTTCGTGGTTGAAAAGGGACGAAGACGAACCGAAAAAGCAGCAGGCCGACACCTTCAAACACGAAAGCAGACAAAGGGATGTGTTCGTGGATGACCGCTCTGATTTGGCGGATGATTCTTCAGCCGGAAGTAATCGGCATGAAGAAGAAATGCAAGCCATGTCCGACCAGGAAATCATCAAACGTCTGAAAGCAGCCGGGATTGCTGTCGACAAATCGGTTGAAAAGAGCGTGCCGGAAATATACCCTGAATCGGAAGAAAGTGAAGCCGGCTCTGAATCGGACGAGGCGGGGGATGGTTTTTATGATGAGCACCCGCCGGCTTCATTGCGTGATGAGAGAAAAGCCGCTTTTGATTCCCGCGACAGTGCTCCAAAGGATGAGCAACCTCTTTCGGACTGGTTACGTACACTCGGAAAACCGGAAGATGAGTCCCTTGATTCACAGCCTTCCGGAAATGTTCCCCAGATTGATATCAAAACCAAAGGGCTGAAAGGCAAAGCGAAGGGGGAAAGCGGGAAGCCGGAAAGCAGTACAGGGAAGACAGCCCGGATTTATCCCCGCAAGGATCACCGGATTCCGAAAACCTCGTTCGATGACGACGATGAGGAATTTTCACAATGGCTTGAGCGTACGGAAAAAAGCAGTTTGCCGCCGGAAGGCGAAAAGCCCGCACAAAAATGGACGCCCGAGCAGCCTGCCGGTGTTACGAAACGCGGACTATCAGCGCCATCGACAGAAGACAGGCGGAAACCCGCTGACGGGAAGCAGGGAGCAGCCGGGGATACGGGCAACAAGGAAGACGAAGACGGTCTGGTTCCGGACTGGCTTGCGGATATCAAGCCGACTGCGAGACTTGTTTCACGACCGGGTTCTATGGAACCTGATCGGGATACAACCTCTGGCGGACCGATTGAAGATGAATTATTGGAGGCGGAAACAGACGATGGCGTGCCGGAATGGCTGACGCAAATCAAGCCGACTGCGCCGCTGAAGCTGCCGGAAACGGAAACACCCCGGCAGGCATTGCCACCGAAACCGCCTGCCAGCGAAGGGATGCTGCCACCGCTGCCGCCAG
>CAYWFK010000046.1:0-22237 GCA_964457375.1 uncultured Anaerolineales bacterium | reverse complement strand
GAGATATACTCTTTTCCTTCCTTGTCGATAATGACCAACTGATTATCGTCTACGACAATCCGTTTCGCATCACCGCGTTCGACTATGGCAGCAACTTCATTAATCGTCAGCGGTTTCTTGCTGGCTGATTGCTGCTGAAAACTGTAAACCACTAATATAACGACCGCAGCAATCAATAGCAATGTAACTACTGACGATCGGCTACGTGTAGAATTCACTAAATAAACCTCCAATCACAACATACAAAACAAATCCCATGATGCAATTATACCAATCTATAAACAAAATGTGTCGGTCTTCTTACACGAAAAAGCCATTCTAACAAGCTTCTAACAAAACCAATCCGTCCGTAATCAAGCCCTGACAGATTGAAAATCGCTTGTCTGTCAGGATTCATCCCCCTGCCCCTTCTTTGCATCTGTATTGAATCAATCAACGGAAAAATCCGGCAGCTTCCAATTAGGATGGCTGCCATATCTTTTCGTTTCTGTTTCCCGGCCCTGAATGTAGATGGATGCGCAATTCCGGAGAACCGAAGCATTGGAGGACCAGAAAGGGAATCACCCGCCCGTTCCTGTGATAGCGGTTATCTTCCCAGGTCCATCAGGATACCTTCAACCCTTCTCAACACACGTAGCAGGTAAGAACGAACACCCGCCCAGAATTGATACCAGCGAGTCGGCATGCGGATTAATTCAGGTTGTGTACCGCTCCAGCGCACCAGCGAGGCCCCCCAGGTCAAACCGGCGCCAAATCCGACAAACACCACATAATCCCCGTCTTTCAGTTTCCCTTCTGCGGCTGCTTCACAAGTAGCAATTGGTATCGATGCCGTGGAAGTATTTCCGTATTTCTGCAAATTCACGAAGAATCTGTCCATCGGCAATTTCAGCTTTTTGGCTGCCGATTCGATAATCCGCTGGTTCGCCTGATGCGGGATAATCAGTGAAATCTCTTCAAGAGACATTTGCCCTTTTTCGACAGCTTCCTGAGTGGCATTTGCCATTACCCGTGTTGCAAAGCGAAAAACCTCCCGGCCATTCATCCGAATCGTGTGCATTCCCTCGCTTACCGTTTGCTCACTGGCAGGCATTTTGCTTCCCCCTGCCGGAATGGTTAACAACTCAGCCCCTGAACCGTCCGACCTCAACACTGACGAAATAAAACCGCCAGGCTCGTCTCTCCCTTGCAGCACAAACGCTCCGGCTCCATCCCCGAACAATATACAGGTATTTCTGTCTTCCCAGTTGACAAACCGGGAAAGTGTTTCCGCCCCGATGACCAAAGCGACATCGATAGATTGATTGATGATAGCATTCGACGCCATATCAATCGCATAGATAAAACCTGTGCATGCGGCTGAAAGGTCGAACGCCCCCGCTTTAAGTGCCCCGATGCCGTCCTGAACCAAAGATGCAGTCGACGGAAAGGTATGTTCCGGTGATGACGTGGAAACGATGATCAAATCCACCTGAGACGGTTTCAGCCCTGCGGTTTCCAATGCTGCAACAGCCGCATCCATGGCAAGCGAAGCCGTTGTCTGGTCATCTGCTGCAATTCGTCTTTCCTCGACTCCGGTCCGGGAGCGAATCCATTCGTCCGAAGTATCTACCATATGGGTAATTTCTTCATTGGTCATTACCCTTTTCGGGAGTGCCATCCCCCAGCCTGTAATGTGAGCGTAGCGGTTCATCCTGCTTCCTCTTCATATTTACTCAAAATGATCGTTGCATTGTGCCCGCCGAAGCCAAACGAATTCGACATGGTATAGTCAATATCCGCTTTCCGGGCAATATTCGGCACGTAATCCAAATCGCATTCCGGATCAGGCGTTTCATAGTTGATCGTTGGCGGCAGCATGCCCGTTTGCAATGCCTTCACACAGAAAATCGTTTCCAAAGCGCCTGCTGCGCCTAAAAGGTGCCCGGTAACCGACTTGGTGGAAGATACCGGGATATTGTAAGCATGCTTTCCGAAAACCGTTTTGATTGCTGCGGTTTCGCTTTTGTCATTCAAGGCAGTACTTGTTCCATGCGCATTGATATAACCAATTTTTCCGGGAGACAAGCTTGCATCATCAAGCGCCGCCCGCATACAAAGCACCGCCCCGCTGCCGTCTTTGGCAGGGGCAGAAATATGATAAGCGTCATTCGTGCTGCCATAGCCGCGTACTTCTGCCAGAATTCTCGCACCTCGTGCTTTGGCACTCTCCAAAGCTTCCAGAACAAGGATCGCAGACCCTTCCCCCATCACAAACCCGTCCCTGTTTTTGTCAAAAGGCCGGCATGCTTTTTCCGGCTCGTCATTTCGTGTCGATAACGCCTTGGCAACGTTCAACCCGGCAAATGACAAAGGAACAATTGCGGCTTCCGTTCCCCCTGCCAGCACAGCATCAAGCTGCCCCCTGCGAATCATCTCGGATGCCTCCCCGACTGCATTCGTACCCGTTGCACAAGCCGTAACAATCGCCATATTCGAGCCCCGCAATCCGAAGTAGATAGCTACCAAACCCGGAGAAGTATCCGGCAGCATTGTCGGCACAAGAAAAGGGCTAACCTTATGCGGTCCGCGCTTTTGGAGTACAAGCATTTGCTGGTACATCGTTGTCAATCCCCCGATACCCGTACCGATAACCACCCCAATGCGGTCCCGGTTTTCATCAGTTACAGGCAAACCGGCATCATCCAAAGCCTGCTTGGATGCAGCGATTGCATACTTCGTTACCGGATCCAATCGCCTTGCGTCCTTTTTCCCGATCAAATCCGATGGGTCAAACCCCTTGACTTCAGCAGCAATTTTCGTCTTGTAATCCGTCGCATCGAAGCGCGTTATTCGACCGACGCCCGATTTGCCTTCAAGAACATTTTCCCAACTCGTCTTTACGTCATTCCCCACAGGGCTGATACACCCCATCCCTGTAATTACTACTCTCCTTCGCATGAATACCTCCAGGACTGATTGACCATAATCATGGTATTGGGTTTGTTGTTTTGCTAACAAAAACTATAACACATTCATTATAGCCGGGATGCGCATTCCATGCACAACAGGAATCCATGATTGGCAATTAAGACAAAAACGATATGGTTTTCCCATACCGTTTTCGTCTACTCCGGTAGATAATAACGATGCAATGATAACAGAGATACGAATGATTATCTTCTTCTATCCACCAAAAGCAGCAATCAGTTTTGGTACTGCAAATTCATAAAGTTTTGCAACCGATGAGCCAAAGACCGTTAGTAAAACCACAAGAACTAATGCAATGAGCGCCATGATCCAGGCGTATTCCAGCAACGATTGGCCCCGTTCCTTGCTTACAGCTTTGCTCATTATGCCTCCTTTCCCGATAAATTCTATCGTAACTCAAAAACAATTCCTTGCGTTTTTCATTGATTAGCTACTGTAAAGGGATATTTCTTTTCACATAAATCTTAAAAAGACATGCGACAAACAAACGCGGTTTGTATTTCCATTATACAAGTTATTTTTAAGGAAAACATACCCACTTTTCCCCCTTACAAAGATGTAAATTACAGGATGAAATACTATCGGTTTTGTAAGTTTGTTCGTTCTCGCTCATTTCCAGGTTCCTGTCTTGCTGTCCGGTTACGGCATAACTCATCGAAGCCACGCTGGTTTGTTCGGTGAGAAACAATTACTATGATTAACCTTTGCCGATTACCGTCCAAGCAGCCCAATTCCGTTTTTTCTACTAATAAAAGAAACCGGAGAAAATCATGCCCACACACCACCCCTTTCAGGAAAAATCGGATAGTGCCTGAGCAATCGTTTCAACCAGTTCATCGAACATAATCGGTTTGTTCAAAAACCGGTTTCCAACCGTTTTCATAAACGCACGGGTTTCTTCATTGATGGAATCGCCGCTAATGAATACAATCCGGTCAAGCATCTCAGGGCGCTTCTTTCTCAAACGCTGATAAATATCGATCCCGTTGACATTGGGCATTTGAATATCACACAAAACCAAATCATAGTCCGTTTGCAAAATGCGTGAAAAAGCGTCCTCCCCATCCGCCGATGTATCCACTTCGTACCCGCGCCTGCTCAAAACCCGCCTGAAAACTTCCAGAATACTGACCTCATCATCGACAAGAAGAATTCGTGCATTTTCCTTTCCGCTTTTCAGTATGGCTTTTCCGCTTCTTTCCGATATCTTACCTTCCTTCTTTTTCTCCAAAACACTGCTTTCATCGACTACGGGAAGCTGAATATGGAACCTGACGCCACGCGGTTTTTCCGCATTTTCCACCCAGATTTGCCCATTGTGCCTGAGGATAATGCTGTGCGTGATGGAAAGCCCCAAACCGGTACCTTTGCCTTTTCGCTTGGTTGTGAAAAAGGGGTCGAATATTCGCGATAGTGCACTTTCAGGAATCAACGGTCCATTGTTCCAAAATTCGATGTGAATGCAAAGAGCATCCCCTTGCCGAACTTTGTCCTGATACGCCTTGATATGAATTTCCTGTTTGGCAGTTTGCCCTTCCATAGCGTGCATTGCGTTCATCATCAAGTTGACAAAAACCTGCTGTATCTGGTTCTCGTTGACATACAAGCGAGGTAATCCGGCTTGAAACTCCATTGCGAGATTGACATTCCGCAAACGTATCTCATGTTGCAAAAACGTCATAACGCCATCCATGACCTCCCGGAAAGAAAGGAAAGTCTTGTCACCTGAATCCGGATGCGCAAAATCGAGCATACCGCGAATTACCCTGCTGATACGCTTTGCCAAACGGTCAATTTCTTCCAAATCGTCTTTGAGAGCATGATTTTCAACATGCTGTAAAGCAAGCTGCACATAAAGGATGATTGACGTCAACGGATTGTTGATTTCGTGAGCAATTCCGGCAGCCAGCGTTCCCATTGCCGCAAGCTTTTCCGTCCGGATGATTTTTGCCTGTGCTGCTTCGAGCGCTGCCATTTGCTGCAAAACATTCTCGTGAAGGCTTTGCCTTCGCAAGGCATTGGCAACCATAGCGGACAATGCAATGAGAGTATTGACATCCCGCTGAGCAATCTCTTTTGTATCCCCTGCCCACAAGACGCCAATATACTGATCATCCACCGTCAACGGAATACAAACCGCAGCCGGAATATCACCGAACCATTCAGGATGCAAAAACCGCCCATCATCATGAATATTCGAAGACCGGTAAATCTCACCGTTTCGCAAGACCTTCGAAGTAACTCCTGCGGTCAAAGGAATCGTTTTTCCCGTCCATGTATCCCATGCACCGGCACCACTCAGGAAACGAATGCTGGCTTGCTGCCGGTCCTCATCCATCGGGGGCTCATCGAAAACGCCCACCGCAGCCCCGCGCATTCCCAGTAAATCACAAATTCGCCGGGCAATAATCTTCGCCAGCTCGTCCCGGCTATATGCACGCCGCATCGCATTGCTGATTTCCAGAACAATGTCACGTTCGTCCCGGTCCTTTTGCGCATGGATACTGACGTCGTGCTGAATACCCAACAAATAAGTAATTTCACCGCGATCATCGGTAATCGGAGAAATCGTCGTATTGACGTGAATCAGCCTTCCGTCTTTGCTGCGGTTGACCAAACGCCCCCGCCAGATTTTCCCGCTTTTGATCGTTTGCCATAATTGCTGATAAACGGTTTTTTGGTGTTTCCCGCTTTTCAAAACACGCGGGGTTTTCCCGATGACATCCGCATCAGTATAACCATATGTTTCTTCGAAAGCAGGGTTGACAAAAACGATCTTGCCTTCCGGGTCTGTGAGAATGATTACCGCACCGGTTTGGCATACAGCTTCTGCCAGAACCGTATCCCTGATATCGTCAGCTGAAAGCCGGGGTTCCGAATGATTATCTGCGGTTGACATATACATCCCATCTTTTCAATAAACCCCGGAGTTCCGGCTTTTCCAGTTGATAATCCAGCATAAACCGGTTTATCCTTTCGTCTCCAGAATGACATCACCGCTGTAATACGGGATTCTTCGCAGCTTGACGGTTTTTTGCAGCGCCTTCAATACCCGGGCAATTTCCCGGGCATCCTTCAAACCGGATTGGATGAGTGCCAGCGATTCCTGATCAATCCCGTTTTGCCGGGCAGTTTCCAGCAGCAGGAATAAACTGCCGCCCAGCGACATCAGGGAATTATTGATGTGATGGGCTAACGTGGCTGTCGTTTGTCGGACTGCCTCCGCAGCCGCCAGTTGATTCGATAGTTCTTGTCTTTCGTTTTCCATTCTTTGCTGCTTCAATGCACGAACAATAGCATCGAGCACTTCTTCTGCTGTGAATGGTTTTAGCACATAATCTTTTACACCAAGACGCAAAGCATCTAAAGCGACCATCAAATCAGCGTCAGCAGTAACTAAAATCACTGGTGCCTTGCAAGCTGTCTTGCGCAAAGCGCGTAATAATTCAATACCATCCATCCGCGGCATATTCACGTCCAGCAGAATTAAATCCGGCTGAAAGGTAATTGCCATGGACAACCCCTGCTGTCCATCACAGGCGGGTTGCCATTCATAACCATTCGGTTCCAAAATAACATCACCCAATATTTCACGGATGGTCGGGTTGTCATCAACGACGAGAATTTTCGGTTTCATAAGCTATCAAATCTTCTTTCAGTGAAGAACCGGTTTAAACACAGAATTTCAGATGCTATGGATAAGTACGTTTTGAAAAACATCACCGGCTTTACCAACTGCCGCCCGCGGAATTCCGGACAGTGAGTTTTGTTCCGTCACCAGAGAACCCGCCACAGGTTTCTGCCGCCTCAGCAAAACACCGCAAGAATTCTACTCCATTCGGCGAAAGATAAAATCCCAGCCAAAACAACAGCGCACAACTTTTGACCAGGATTCTTCCGGATGCATTTTGAGCTCAACAAACCCTTTCCCCTGTCAGATGATAAGATGATACCAAATGATAAGTTTCAGCGAGTGGGTCATGGTATTCCAGGCAGGATCCATCACACCCGAAATGCAGGGAGGCAAGGCTTTTCTTTCCGGGTAATTCAGCAAACAGCGTAAAACACCAATCCTGGCTAGAGCAGCTCGCCCAAAGCTTCGGTCATCGTGCGGATTTCCATAAAGGCCATACCAAGATTGACGCTCTTGCGTGTCAAACCGACAAGCAATGTTTCTTCGTTGATTTCTGCAACAATCAGGTTGCCTAACGTTCCCTGGATCATCGTGCGGGTAAATTCGCCGCGTTTTAGCTGGTTGACACCTCTTCTGCTCATATTCAAAACTGCTGCCGAGATTGCGCCAACCATTTCCTCGTTGATGTCCCTAATCGGAACATCAGCTGCGTACACCAGCCCATCCGTCCCCACAATAGCAGCACCTTCGATATCTGTGGAATCCGAGAGCAGTTCCGCCAATGCATCATTCAAAATCTGACCTTTGGTTTTAGCCACTTTTCCTTTCTCCTTTTTTCTTGTGCTTGATTTGTCGTTGGTGTTTCCGTCTTTCCCTGCGTAGTTCTCGCAATCAGGGTTTCTGCATTTTCCCTTCAAATCCAGCAGAACACCGCAGGATGGACAACGTTTCGGGGTATATTGGTTTTTTTCATCAAGGCGCCGGGCGCCTTCCAGCAACAACCCCGTCCAGCCTTGATTGATCGTCCGTTTGGGCGATTTTTTCTCAGCATCCAGTTGAAATGTTCCTTCGTCCCATGCCAGGATTTGATAAATCACATCTTCGCCTTCGACATTGTCCGAAATAGCATGAACAATCTCCCCATCTGCAAAATAGAGCGTCGCTTCTCCTGCTTTACTTTTGATCGTCAAGCAAGATGTTTTGCCATCGATGCAGTTATGCTGAATCAAATCAGCAATTCCCATATCCTTGAGATTACCTTGCATAAATTGTCCTCCGCTTTATGATTTATAATTTCCAGACACGTCGAATTTCCCGGATTGCGTTATTGGTCAACAAGCGATACGCCTGGTGCCGGTCAGGAACTTGTACAGCCAAAATCAAGCGATGACCGTTCGCATCGAAAGGACGACAAACCAGCCTGACGCCTTGTTCTCCAAACAAGCTGATTTCATCGGTTTGCCCCATCCCCAGTTGATTCTCTGCATGAACAGCAGTTTTCTGGATGAGAGCAACAACAGCCGACTGGATGTCCGGGTCTTTCCCTTTTCCGAAAGCAGCGGCAAGCGGAAAACCGTTCCTGTCAGTTACGATCGAAATCGGGAAATTACCCGCATCATTCATTTTTTTCAGTATCTTGCCGATTTTTACTGAACCGCTTGTTGGATTAACGTTTGCGTCCATAAAACACTCACCTGCCCGGTATTTGGATTGTATTCATAGAATACCTGTTATGAACTCTCGCCTGTCATCGTCCCGAACGTAAGAAAGACGATTTTCGGCTGACTGCCCGTTTGGATTGCATTGCCGTTTTACTGTTTTGTTTTTGCACGTGCGCCACAACGCCCTGGGTAATCGCTTTCAATGTTTCGAATACACCAACGTTGTTAATTGCGATCGCTTCGAAAACCGGATATTTTTTCAAATGCATCAAAGGAGTATAAACCGAAGGCTTGACAGCACCTGGCAAATCCTGCTTGTTGAACTGCACAACCAAAGCAATATCGTCCAGAGAAAGGTTGAAACTCTTCAAGTGATTTCTCATATTATGCCAGGCAACCAGATTATCCCGCATCCGGCCATGGGCGGAATCAGCAACAAAAACAACACCATCCGCACCGCGAAGCACAAGTTTGCGGCTCGCCTCATAATACGCCTGACCCGGAACCGTATAGAGATGAAGTTTCGGAGTCAATCCGCTGATTTTTCCCAGCTCCAGCTGCAGAAAATCGAAAAACAAGGTTCGGTCTTCGTGTGTTTTCAGCGAAACCAGATCACTACGCCGGCTTGCCGGTACACGATCATAGATCTTTTCCAGATTGGTTGTTTTACCGGACAACGCTGGGCCATAGTACACTATTTTCAAATTCATTTCACGAAGTTGCCAGTTGATATACATCGTTGCCTACTTCCTCATTCTGACCATAAGTCATCCAAAGCATCCCCGAACATTTCCGTCAAGTTCTCATCCCCTGACAAGATTTCAGCATCGGCGGGAGGTGCGGGCGGAACAGAAGAAGCATTCTTCTTTCCATCCTTATGGGTTAGCTCTTGCGGTAATTCATCGACAATCTTGGCGAGTTCTTCCGCGTTTTTCAAAACCATCATACGCGCCCACCCAAGAGGAATTTCGACATCTACCTGAGCCAACAGTGCCAGATAAGGGCCGGCCTCGGCAATGAAAGTATGGGCGGTCGCGCCTTCCCGCAGTGTAATCTGATAAGCCTGGTATTCACCGAGTCTTCGGGCTATTTCCTGGCTGGCTGCCAAATCACTGGCGACAAGAGCGCCCAAAGCAACCGGTTCGATGTTCCCCTGGTCGCCGCGGGCAGCAATTACCTGCCCGCTAATATCACACAACAAGACAAACCTTGCTGGAATATTGATAAGCATTGTCGAAAGCAGTTTATCGATTGCCTGAGCCTGGGAAGGGTAAATAGACAGTCCGCTACGCAAGGGCATGATGTTTTCATACTTACCACCAGCTGCATCATTCATCGGCATGATTTTCTCCTTCTTCTTTATCGTCAGCTTCATTCACCACGTCAGGTGGAAGAAGTCCAAACCGTATTGCATCCTGAAAACTAAACAACTTTTCATCATCATTTTTGTCACTATCGCTATTCGTGATTTCCCGTTGTGGAGAAACACGCGCTTCATGATTATCGGGATTACCGGTATTCTCGGCTTGTTGTAGATCTACTCCCAAGTCAGCCAGGAGCTGCTCAGCAACATCCGCAGGAACTGTCTCTCCGCTCGTCTCTGTTGCAGTATCCATTCCAAAATCATCGTCCAGACCGAACATGTCATCCAGTTCTTCTTCCAGTTCCTGTTCGAAATCATCTTCGAATAATTGGGTCATCTGGGTGCGGTCGCTATCACCGATCGTCTCTCCGAGGCGGTCAGCCGCTCTGCGTGCATAATACCATACAGAACCAAGCGGGCTGCTGTATTGCGAACGACTTATCAACATAATCAAAAGCAGGGAAAGTCCTATGTTCAGACCGTAAAGGTCATAGTCCTTTCCTTCCCGATAAGCCAGATTGACAGCATTTTCGAAGCCGTCCAGTGCCTGCCCCGCCGCAGCGAGTGTTGCAATGCCTCCGCTGAGGAGAGTCACAATTTCTTCCACAGGCAATTGATCGATATCCCCTCGTTTGAGAATAATCTGTCCCGAGGTATTTACCAGCAAAACACCTGATGCACCGATATCGCGTTCCAGTTTTGCCAGCAATGTATCCACTTTCCGATAGCGTTCATCGGAAAGCACCAAAAGACCGGGCTGACTAATCGCTAAATCACCCAAGGCCTGTTGCACAACTTGCCGAAACGAATCAATTTCCAAAGGTTTGGTGAGATATTCATAAGCCTGCATCCGACGTGCCTGGGATTCAAGATCATCGTTGCCATACGCCGTTACCATTACAACACGCGTTTCCGGTTGAACGTTACGAATGCGCTCCAGCAATTCCATGCCGTTCATGCCGGCCATTTTATAATCCGTTACAACCAAATCGAACGCCCTATCTTCAAGCAAAGTCAATGCTTCTTTGCCATTCAGGGCTGTTGCCACTTCATAAGGCTGGTCCAACTTTTCCAGACTTTTCTTGAGAATTGCCAAAATGCCGGGTTCATCATCAACCAGCAAAATTGATTTGCTATCCATGATTAAGCTCCTTCAGCTCGGTTTAAGGATAACAAAGGATGCCGCTTCATGCCGTTAGGAAAAGTTAGCAGATGTTAGGAAGATCATCACAGGATTTAATTGCCAACCCAAAGATAACCGCGATTGCGGATTGTTTTCAAATATACGGGATGATGTGGATCCGGTTCGATTTTTTTTCGAAGGCGGTGAATATGCCATTTGATCAATTCACGCGCTTCCCGCGACGAAACGTGATACCCCAGGGCACACTGTACCAATTCCTGCGGGGTGATTGGTTCCGGGCTGGCTTGCATCAAACACACGAGCACATCCAGTTCAGCTGTCGTCAAAGATAAGGTTCGCCCGTCCTTCACGGCTGTCCGGTGATGTCGGTCTATTGTCAGGCAACCGGATTTGAGAAACCTGTCTTCCACATGGTGCGCAACTTCATGGGGCTGGTCAAGCGCTTGCAGCGCATCCTGCAAAGCGGCAATTTGAGCAAACAAAGCCCGTTTCTGCAAAGCACGTGTTCGCTGCTGAATACCTTCCGCTACCCGCCGGCGCAGTCTTTCCGTCGAGACCGGCTTGAAAATATAATCGAATGCCCCTAACCGCAAAGCTTCCACTGCACTTTCCAATGCACCGTATGCGGTAAGAATAATCACGATGATATCCGGATCGATCCGGTTAGCCGCAGTGAGTACGTCAAGCCCGTTCACCTCCCCCATATGCAAATCCAGCAAGATCAGGTCATACGGCTTGTTTTGCAACATCAGGAGCGCTTCTTCACCGCTGGGAGCCGTCTCGATTTGATATTGCTTGCTAAGCGTGCGCTCCAGCACAACGCGGATGGACTGTTCGTCATCTACGATCAAAATCCGTGGGTTTTGCCCGATCATGGATGCCCTTCCTGCTTGCTGCGCGGCAGAGTTACCAGCACACTGTCGAAGCGGTCATTGACGATTGTAATACGCCCGCTGTGCGACTCAATCAATTCCCGGCTGAATTGCAAGCCAAAACCCACTTCGGTAATATCTTCGGGTGACTTTTCGCTCAAAAAACGAGTCCAGTTTTCCAGCGATTCCTGAACAGTCATCATCACATAGGCGTTCTTTCTTCCGAGGTGGGTTTTTATTCGCAGCGTTTTATGTTCCGACTGTGCCAAAAGCCCACTCAACCCTAACAATAGATTGAGCAAGGCAATATGCAGTTGGCCGGTATCTCCCCAAACCAAAGGAGGAATTGGCGCAAGTTTCACTTTCAATTGTGTATGCTGCCAGTTCAGTTCCTTTTGGCAAACCGTGACAATGTTCTGGACCAATTGGTTAAGATCTACAATGTCCGGATCGCTGCTTTCCCGGTAGATGTTACGCATACGCTCCAAAAGACGAATAACCCTTTTGGTTTCCCGTTCCATAATTTCGAAATACACCTGTAAATCATCAACACTTTCGATATCCTCCTGGGCAAGCGCCAATGCCCCGCGCACTGCCTGAAGCGGGTTGTTGATTTCATGGGTCAAACTGCGCATCAATCGGCCAATGACTGCCAGCCGTTCCCGTTGAATGGAAATTTTGTGCATTTGTTCCCGTTCGTTCAACAAGGTAACTGTTCTGGCATGCAGCATGGCATTGTTCAACGCAATTGCCGAGATATCACCGACAATCGATAACGCATCGACATCATTTTGAGTAATACGTCCGTCGAATTTATTTGCCAAGCCAAGAACCCCCAAAACACTCTTACGGTAGACCAGAGGAAGCACGATCATTTCCCGTATTCGGGGATGCCATTTGAGAAAGTAAGCGGAAATGCAATTTTCATCTTCGTCGATATGGAGTAACTGGGATTGCTGTACTGCAATCGCCTTTTCGATTTGCGGGCAATCTTTCAGAAAAATCAGCTGCTCATCAAAGTTCGAGAACCCGAACGAATGCACCGAATGAAGCGCTTCCTTTTCCTGATCGAAAAAACCAATCCATCCCATTTCCATCGGGCAAAAGCGGTTCGCCCACTGCAACGTATGTGCCAGCGTATCATCCAGCCCCAACCCGTCGGTAACCTGCCGGCTCATATCCAGTAATGCCTGCTGCCGTTCCATATGCCCGAGCAATTCTTTTTGGGTTTCAAACAAAGCAATGGCCGGAGCAGCAAGCAAAGCAAAATCTTCCAAAAAGATTCTGTCTGCATCGTTGAATGGCTGGTTATCATCGGCATACAGAATCAGGATACCCATTAACTGTTGATGATGCAACATTGGAACACCGATACTGCGATAACCATCGCCATCATCGAGTTTTGTCAGATACGTTTTACAGCTCAATGCAACTTTTTGGGCGATTTCAATGCGTTTCTGGTAATGCCATGTATTCAACAAGACAGTCGAAAAAGAGGATATTCTCAAACGAAGCTGTTCGTCCCCACTCTGCTGCCAGACATCCCCCCCGACAGCCTGCAACCCCTCGATAGCCTGCTCCAAAGTTACCGTCAACACCCCCTGACTGTCGGTTTGCTGATACAACAGCCTGCTGAATAGCAATAAAAAAGCCTGCCGCATGGCATACGTCTGCGCCTCTTCGATAGCGCGTTCGATACGTTCTCCACGTGGTTTGGTATCTGCTCCCGAACTTGCCAGCAGCTCTGAAGAATCATCTTTTTGAGGTGGGTTCAACCTGGTTTCATCTTTCATTTATTTGCGTGTTTCCGGATCCTGTTCCAGGATAATGGGTGTATTACAATACAAAACAAAAAGGAACTTTCATTCGCCAAACCGAAACTTTCCTTTAATTCCCTGATTTGTTTTCTGTAACAATCCCTGTGAAACTACCTTAAAGTATAGCATAGTTTATTCCAGCACTTGCCCAACACATCTCCATCGGTACTGATTCGCTCAGAAAATCAGACGCCGGGAAACACGAAGCAAACTGCCCGGAAAAGATGACAAAATATGCTTCTGTTCTCATACCATCCATCCGAAATTGTCATCGGCTCAGTGCTTCTATCTTGTAACAGGTGATGAACAATGATAAATTCTTCCGGAGGCGTAACCCGTTACTATCAAAACTCCCGTAAACAAGCAATTTCCGATTATTCGGTCGTCACAGGTTGTTGATTCGCATACTTAGGAAACACCCAGACAAGAGTGGCAAACACATCTTCCTGCCACTCTTCGCCTGTCGACGCAACCTTTTCAACACATCGGCATTGCCGAAAAACTGTTTTGGCTGTAGCTACATTGTCTTGGTTACTTTATGAAGACTGCGAGGTCTGTCGACATCGATATCGCGAACGTGCGCCAGGTGCATGGCAAACAGTTGCCCCGGAACAATCGACGTAATCGGAGAAATCCATTCCGGCACAGAGACAGTAAATTTCAACGGTATCCGAGATTTTTCCAGCAGTTCCGGTGAATCAGTCAGGGCAATCACTTCCGCCTGATGCTCGTTGAGCGTATCGACGAATTCATCCATTTCAGGCGACATCATCCCCTGCGGAGCAAAGACGAATACGGGGAAACCCCGATCGATCATTGCCAACGGGCCATGGAGAAAATCAGCGCTGCTGTACGGAGCAACAAGCGTATAAGTCAGTTCTTTGAGCTTGAGTGCGAACTCGAAAGCCGTGGCATAGTTATAACCGCGCCCAATGACAACACAATCGCGCATAAACCGGAATCGCTCGGTAACCTGGCTTATCAGGTCCTGCATCTGCAATGCAGCTTCGATCCATTCGGGCAATTTACGAATGGATTCAAGCATTTTTTCATCTTTCCGCAGATGTGCACTGATCATCGCCAGGCTCATCAACTCGCTGGTATACGTTTTGGTTGCAGCAATCGACCGTTCCTTGCCGGCATGAATATCCACGGAATGCGCAGCCACCCGGCTTAAATCTGATGCCGGATTGTTTGTAAATGCAATCGTCATCGCACCCTGAGAACGCGCCTCATCGAGAACAGCGACAATATCCGGGCTGCTGCCACTTTGGCTGACCCCTAACACAAGAGCATGGGACAAATCCGGCGGTTCTTTGTAAATCGAATACAAACTTGGTGTAGCAAGGCCAACACTGAACCGGTTCTTCGCCCCGAACAGGTATTGCGCATAACGAGCGGCATTATCACTGGTGCCCCTGGCGGCAATCACAACATGCGTTACGCCGCGTTTCTGAATGAACTTGCAGATATCCTGAATATGCTTGTCTTCTTCCTGAAGCAACTTGCTTAATACCTGCGGTTGTTGATGAATTTCCTTGTACAAAAAGGTTTCCGGTAATTGTTGTTTATTTGCAGTCATTACTGCCATCTCCAAATGAATAAGTTTGCTTTTCCTGCCGGTTCTGAATAATTATTTCCCTGTCGGTTTCCTACGTGTTGAAACACGACTCCATGCTTTTCGTTGTTATTCGGCCATGTGAAAACACAAAACCAATTGTAATCGTTTTTTTCCGGTAAAAATCACTCCGGTTTCTTCAACCGCACCTGTCAGCTTAAAAACCCGAAAGACGGGAACAGTTTTCGCAGCCATAACCGATGACGATTGCTGACAGCGATGATTTCAAAAGTCAATTTGTTTTACGGCTAATGCAATCGAGCCTAACACCCCCACTTGATCACCCAACGCCGGCTGTACAATGAATGTTTCGATTCTTTCTGTAATCGTCTCTGAATAGATATAACCATTCAGGAAATTCAGTGTGCGCTTGCGGATTTGATCAAGCAAACCGGGATGCTTCATCACCCCGCCCCCCAAGACCACCCGCTCAGGAGAAAGGACACAAATCAGGTCGGCGATTCCCGCCGCAATGTAATGAGCTTCGATATCCCATGCCAGATGATTCGCAGGAATTGTCTCTGCTGAAACACCCCAGCGTGCCGCCATCGAAGCACCGCTTGCCATACCTTCCAGGCAGTCCCCATGAAAGGGACAAATACCGGCAAAGTCTTTGTCTTCCGGGTGACGGGGAATACGAATATGCCCCATTTCCGGGTGTACCAGCCCATGCAGCAAACGGCCATTGACCACCGCCCCCCCGCCTATTCCTGTGCCAACCGTCAGGTAAATCAGCGACTCCAGCTTGTCCGCTCCGCCCCAGACAGCTTCGCCAAACGCCGCAGCATTGACATCCGTATCCAAAACAACAGGAATCCCAAGCGCTTGCCTGAAAGGTTTTATCAAATCGACGAACTGCCAATGTTTCTTGGGGGTTTTCGTGATCATGCCATAAGTCGGTGAATTCCTGTGGAGGTCCAAAGGCCCGAACGAGCCGATACCGACGGCAGTCAGCGGGAACCGTTCGTCTTTCAAAAAATCGATTGCCTTGCCAATCGTCTCCGCTGGCAACCCCGTTGGGAATGTCGTTTTCTTCATAATTTTCCCGTCACCGGTGCCTATCGCACAAACGAATTTTGTTCCGCCTGCTTCAACACCACCGAAATAATCCATTTTACCCTTCCTGAATCAAACAAATTGAATGATAGATTCTAACATCAATCCTTTTTTCTGAACGGCATTTTCGTTGTCAAGGCACTGGTTTATCTTCATGGAACAGCCGTATGCAACCAAACCCTTTACCCGTAAAGCCTGTTTCGGCAGAGCGATACGGCAGGTTTGTCAAAAAGACCATGGCAATACGTGAAATTTGTAACATAATTTATACACAATATTTACATTTCTCTTCTATAATGGAAAATACCCATGGTAACAGCATGGGCAGGAGAAAAAATGACGGAAAAGAAAATTGCATTTGTGTTGGGTGGAGGCGGTGCCCGGGGAGCCTTGCAGGTTGGCGCACTTCGCGCATTGCTGGAAGCGGATATTCACCCGCAGTTAATTGCCGGCACTTCCGTTGGTGCAATCAACGGAGCATCTTTGGCGAACTATGGCTTCGATGACGACGGCATTGCCATGATGGAAGCATCCTGGCACGATGCCGCCCAAGCTTCCCTGCTGCCTTCGAACTACTTATGGTTGACGATTCGCGCTTTGTTCAACAAAACAGGCTCTCATCCCGTGCACCGGATGGAACAATTTTTCATCGAGCACGGAATTACGCCCGACCTGAAATTCGAAGATTTGAAACACCCGCTGCTGATTGTTTCAGCGGATTTGAACGCAACCAGGCCAATTATTTTTGGTCGCAATCCGGCTGAATCCGTACTGGAAAGTCTGCTGGCTTCCACGGCACTTCCCCCATGGATTCATCCCCTGGAAAAAGACGGCAGGTTTTTGATCGACGGGGGCGTTGTCAGCAACCTCCCTATCGAGCCGGTCTTGCAACAGGGGGCAACGGAAATCATCGCACTCGACCTTTCCGATCCGGCGGGGATGCCTCAGGCGGCACAAGGATTTGGTTCGTTCTTCGACAAGCTGATCACCACGATTGAGCAGCGACAACTGGCACTCGAACTGGCATTAGCTCGCGCTCATCAGGTCACCGTCCACCACATCCTGCTGAAAGGAAAAGAACCGGTTCCGATTTGGGATTTCCAACACACCGATGAACTAATCAAAACGGGTTACCAAATTACGAAAGAATCCATTGCCGGTTGGCAAAGCGAAGAGCAGACAAAGCAAAACTGGTTCATGCAACTTGCTGAAAAAATCAAACACTGGAATGAATGAAGATAGTCGATTCCCGGTTTTCCAAACCATCAAGAACCGGCGGGTTAAACAAATAACGTATTGCAGCATATATATTTTACGAAGAACTTCGACAAGTCAAATATCCTCCAAAAATGAATTCATCGGTTTGCAGAAACCTGCAACCGTTGAAAAAGCAAGAAATCATCAACCGTATCGATAGGAAAAGAACACATCCCGAAAAAAAATGGCGGGAAGAGTATAATAGAAATCAGGTTAACTATATTCGGAGGTTATCAATGAAAATTGCAGCTGTTTCAAACGACGGGAAAACAATCAGCCAACATTTCGGGCGGGCTCCCTTCTATGTAATCGTTACCGTCGAAGACGGAAAAATCATCAGCCACGAAACCCGGGACAAAATGGGACACGCCCAATTTTCCGGTGAAGACAACCACGCGCCCCAGACGGAAAACGATCCGCGCGGTCATGGTTTCGACGCAGCTTCTCAAAGCCGTCACGCAAGAATGGCTGCTGCAATTACCGATTGTGATATTCTGCTTGCACGCGGTATGGGCGCAGGCCTGTACGAAAACATGAAACAAGCGGGTATCAAACCCATCCTGACGAACATTGCCGATATCGATGATGCCGTCGCTGCAGTCATCAAAGGCGAAATTACCGACCACGTCGACCAATTACACTAATTCATTCTTCTCTCTTTATCTACAAACAAACCGGTTCTTACGAGCCGGTTTGTTTTGCAAACAGACGTCCAATATCCTTTTTATTACCCAAACATTTCCGGACAAAGCAAATCCCAAATGGACTCCTGCCAATCATACAACCGCCAATCCGCTCGTGGCCCCTATCGCTCTTGACAATACCAGAACGTTCGTTCTATAATGACCGAAAGTCAACACAGAAAGGAAAATAAGTTGAATATTCCAATTGATTGGCTGCTGGAAGGAACACCGTGGGTTCGTTATCGTGTTTTTCGGGATTTACTCAGCCTTCCGGAAACAGCCCCGGAAGTAATTGCTGCCCGTAAAACAATGATCGAAAACCCGCAAATCAAATCCCTTGTCGCGGATGTTTCCTCGTATCCGGGAGAAGTACTTCGCAGCCACAAAACAGCCGGTCATATTCTGCACAAACTCGCTTTTCTGGCTGAAATCGGGGTCCAATCTACCGATCCGGGGATGGAGCGGGTTACCGGGAAAATGTACACTTCAATTTCACATGAAGGAATTCCCGAACTGGTATTCAACATTGCCCCCCGCTATGGCGGTTCAGGGAAAAACCAAAACGCGTGGATGCTTTGTGACGCACCCCTGTTGTTGTACGCCCTGGCTTCTTTCTGCCCTGAGGATTCAACTATACGTGAGAAACCCCGGGAGTTTTTGGTAACCTTGCTACGGGAAAATGGGTTTCCGTGTGCAGTATCACCTGCATTGGGCAAATTCCGGGGGCCAGGGAGAAAAAGCGATCCCTGTCCGTATGCAAATCTTCTCATGCTCCAAATGCTATCTCTCACTCCAGACAAATCCAAAGCTGCAATCAAAACAGCCGGAGAAACTTTACTGTCGCTCTGGGAAATACGCAGAGAAAAACGCCCTTACTTATTTGCCATGGGAACAGACTTCACCAAACTGAAAGCCCCGCTCATCTGGTACGACATCCTTCATTTTCTCGATGTTTTTACGCGTTTTCCATTCTTTCACAACGACCCGCGCCTGGCAGCCATGCTGGAACTCCTGCAAACGAAAGCCGACTCACAAGGGCACTTCACAGCCGAATCAGTCTGGCGCGCATGGAAAGGCTGGGAATTCGGCCAAAAACGCGAACCATCGAAATGGATCAGTTTTCTCGCATACCGTATTCTTGCGCGTCTTGACCCGCAGCTTGTATGTTGACATCCATTGTCTCCCGCAACAAACTGCATTACTTTTTTGCTGCCGCATGAAGACATGAAGAAACAACAGCATCCAGGCTGCTTACGTCAGTCAGAAAAAAACGGGCGTTTTCTCTCATCATCTCTCCACCAGCCAAATCAGGCAACCTGCTCAGACTGATTTCCGGCACAATCCGGGCATCGGGTCGATTGCGAATTCGTCCAGAAAATTGCACCGCAATCAACACAAGTGACTTTCTTCAAACCCTTCTTCCACGAATCCACAACCGGCTGCAATTCGGGCGGCAGCGCTTCGAAAGGGTCCTGATGGCAAATACAAACCGGTTTCCCTGCCGGTTTCTCAGCCTGCTTTTCATCATCGTTTTCCGGCATGACAAATCCGCCTTCCATCAATTTTCAGCGATACCGGTTTCACTATCTTCATCGGTTTCATCGTGTCCATCATCATCGAAAACCAACCCCGCAAATCTGGCATTGATGACCATAATCAAGGTCATCACCACGGCCGACGTCAGGCACCAGGCACAAACCGCATGAATGACAAAAGGCTCCAGATAAGTCAGGTATAGTGAAAAGAATGTGCCAAAAACCGCCATCCCGAACAACCCCATATTGGCATACTCGACGATGCTTTCCTTGCCGGATTTTCTCATCAGCAGCGCCGCAAACATTCCGATATATCCCAACATTCCGAGCACACCGATGGGAAGCAAACCGAAGAGTTTTGCATAAGGGCTTGCCTGGACAGTATTACAATCGCCAACCGGTCCACAAACAGCGGTCACCTCGAAAATTTCTACGTAACTTAAATATCCGGCAACCAAAAAACCGATAACCAACAGGACAAACGTCGCTTTGTTTACCCATTGGTAGGCGGTTTTGTCTTCTTTTTCGCCTCCCCCTTTGATAAACACATAAACGCTATAAAGGATCGCAATCACCATGCCCGCCATGATTGCAATAGCCAGGTTAAACCCGTTCGAGATCGGTGCCGGTGGATGTTTCACCCCTGCTACGGATATTTCCGGGACGAACTGTTGATTTTTACCGGTACTCGTAACCGTTGCAGCAGCCGCAACCGGTACGGTAGTCGCAGCCGGTGTCTCATCACACGGTTGCGAAGGAGTGCAGCCGGTCTGGCCAGGTGCCGCCGTCGGTAGGTATCGTGCAAGAACGGCTTTATCCGGAAACGGGACACCGCCTTGCGCCAGATATGTTTCGATTAACCCGGGCAATTCATCGGGGATCTGCCTGTCGCCAATCAACACATGAGTACCGACAATCATAAACGGGACACCAATGGTATTTTTTTCGAAACCATAAGCTTCCCCGACCGATTGGAGTTGGTTGAAATCTTCCGAAGATTTCAGCTCGATCATTAAAATATCCAGTTTGCTGCCATATTTTTCACGAAGCGGCGGGAGAACGTTTTCGATGACCTTATGGCAGTGTGGGCAGCCATTCATCCAGAACAAAATCACGTGTACAACGGGTTGTTCCAGCTTGATTTCCTGCCTGGTTTTCTTTTCCCCGAAAGTCATTCCGGTAACCATCTGCCAATGATCCGCACTGGCGCGGCAGGATTCGCAAGTTTCGCCAGAATCAGGTGTGATGGAATTCCGGGCGAGAAAACCCTGCCCGCTGCTATCCGTCATACCCACAGACACCTGATGAGACAGTTCCTGACTGCCGACCTGTCCGGTTACCGGCGCAGAAAACGCCAGCTGAGTAATCGTCATTGCTGCTATGAATAATTGGAACAAATTCATTTCTTTGACATCTCCCTTTGGAAGTTTCCAGTCTTTACCAACCGGCTACTATTATAACTTCTTTCACAAAAAGCTCACCGTTTTTTCAATTTGACGGAACGAACTTGCTGCATGACTATTTCTTCTCCGGATGGAATCCGTGATTAAGAGGGCACATTCTTCTGCGAGGTTGCGGGAAGATCCCCCTTTTATAGGCTCGTTTCTTCATCCCGGTTATACCGGTTGTTTACCGGCATGCTAACCGGTAAAACAAAAGCGAGTCGACTTTCACCTTGCTGCGAAAGTCAATTTATCTATACAGCATCCGCAAATAAAACCGAAGAATTCCATTTCATCCATCCCCCAACCCGCACAGACCAACAATGCCTATACGCAGTAATGCTTATTGCCCCGCAAAATCATCTCCGGGCAAGCGCAGCCTCATTCGTATTTCCGGCTTAGTGTATACTTTCGATATTCAGAGAAAGCGCTTCTTCCGAATTTGTTTGGCATTTCGGGCAGCAGCAATCAGTAACCGGCGGCATATCGAAAAGCGCTGCGATGTCGCTCTGCGCAAGGCCCGCCAGCCGTGCAGCGCTGCGAATCAGGTTCAGGATTTCCGGGTTCTTCAACCGATAAAATCGAAAACGTCCGCTGCGCCTCATGCTCAAAATCCCGGCAGCTTTCATCGCCATAATATGCTGGGAAATATACGCCTGACGATAACCAAGCATGACTTCCAGATGACATACACACGCTTCGTCATGCCCGATTGCCAACAGGATTCGGATTCGAGCCGGCTGGCTAATGACTTTCATGAAATCGCTGATTGACGATACGCCCTGTTTTTCCATATTCACGCTCTCGAACAGATTATAACAACAAACCCGTTATTTGGCTGCAGCGTCCCCGGCAGGGAAAACATAGACTGCATTGCACGAACAACGATTTTCTTGCCGCGTTTGCTGTGCTTACCTCAATTATATTGAACACTGCGTCATCACATTTTGGTCATCGGATTCGAAGAACGCTCCTGTCAGGATAGTCCCCCTTGCAACGAGATGGATGAATGATTCGTTATATTTATGACCCACTTACCGATACTCCACTGGACAAAATTAGCATACTTCATTATAAAATAACAAAGGTTACATGCAAATATAAGTATATAATTTTCCAACGATACTATCCATAGCATTCCTTTTTTTGATAATTTCTTAAGTCAATCTTCCACCTATTAAACAA